>JANOHG010001174.1:0-6922 GCA_031406375.1 Archangiaceae bacterium
CTTCCCACGACTGGGAATTCATGAACCGCGTCTGCACCAGCATTCTCGAAATCGAGAGCGGTGAGCTTCACAGCTACGCGGGCGACTACGACTTCTACCAACAGCAGCGCGAGCAAGATTCCCAGCCCAAGGGCGATCGTCAATCCGGGCATCGAGGTGAAGAGAGCGCGCAGGTAGAATGCCGGCGGCGATGTGCCCCACTGCGACGCCCGTCCTTCAATCAAATTGAACTGCAGGTACTTCAGCGCCGAATGAAACCAACCTCGGTACAGCGCGCCGGTTGCGTCTGCCCAGGTCAACGCGTCCAACGCCCCGTATGCGACTGCCCAGGCGCTCAGCACGCCCAACACTTCGAGCGCAGGGCGCCACTGCTTGCGGGCCAACAGCAGCCCCAACGCGGCGACGCAGAAGAGGCCGCACTGCAACCGCACCAGCACTGCGATGCCCAGCAGCGAGGCTCCGACAATGCGCTGACGACGGGTCGGTTCCTTCTCGAGCAGCAACCACAACCCGACCACCACCGGCAGCGCGCTCGCGTTCTCAGCCATCGCGCGGTGCGAGAAGTAAATCGCCGGAGCCGCCAGCATCAGGCACAGCGCCGCGACTGCCGCCGGAAGCTCTTCGGCGCCCGACGCCTTGGCCAATCGCCAAACCCCGTAGCCACTGCCCACAGCAAGCGCGACGAAGACCGTGCGAATGACGCCGAGGTACTGCGCCGGAGCCTCGAGCCCGACAAGGTGTGACAGCTTGAACCAGAACGCGATGAAGCCTGGCAGCGCCCAGTTGCGAGCGCCTTCGATGAATTCCCAGGCGACCATTCCGTAGCCGAAGACGAGGCGGTGCGCTGGCTCGAGCGACTGGAAGACTTCGTCGGGCCAGAAAATGCCGTCGTCGGTGAAGGCGACCCACAAACGCAGGCCCGCCCCGACGAGCAACCCCCCGACGAGGATCCACTGAGCCAATGAAAAGCGCCGCATTAAGGGCTGCAGCGTTTAACAGACTGGTCATCATTCGCGAGGGACGCCGGTTAAGCTTCGACACGTTCCTTATGACAGCGACTTTGCCGAGCATCGAAATCACCCAGCTTCTCGAAGCGAACAACGTGGATCTCCGACTCGAGCTCGTCGCAGGGCGAGAAGGCCTGAGCCGGAAAATCTCGTCCTCGCGAATCCAGAAGCCAGGCCTTGCGCTAACGGGCTTCACCGAGCATCTGCACACCGAACGAATGCAGGTCTTTGGCAACACTGAAATAAGCTACCTGCGCACGCTCACCGACGTGCAGCAGCAAGACGTTCTGCAGAAGATTTTCGAGGCACAGCTCGCGTGCGTGGTGGTGACGAAGGGCCTGAAGATTCCCACCGCGCTCAAGGAAGGCTGCGAGACGGTGAAGCTCACCTTGATGCGCACCACCCTCGCCTCTTCGCAGTTCATCAGCCAGGTGCAGGCGTACCTCGAAGAAGCGCTGACCGCGGTCGGCACACTGCATGGGGTGTTGGTCGATGTCTTCGGCGTCGGCGTACTGTTGATGGGAAAGTCGGGCATCGGAAAATCTGAAATCGCGCTCGACCTGGTGATGAGGGGCCATCGCCTCGTCGCGGACGACGTGGTGCATCTCACCCGGCGACCCGATGGCACCGTCTATGGTCGGGGAAATGAGCTGATTCGCCACCACATGGAAATCCGCGGACTGGGAATCATCAACATCAAGGATCTCTTCGGGGTTGCGAGTGTGCGCGAACGGAAGAAGATAGAGCTCGGCATCGAGTTGGTCGAGTGGGATCCAGGTCACGAGTACGACCGGCTGGGCGTCGACCAGGATGTGCTGACCATCGTCGGGGTCGACGTGCCACACGCGATGGTCCCGGTGCGGCCGGGTCGCAACATGACGACCATCGTCGAAGTTGCGGCGCGCAACCAGTTGCTAAAGGCGCAAGGTCACCATTCGGCGCAGGAGTTCGCACGGAAGCTTGAGACTGCCATCGTCAGGGGCAAGCCTCGAATTCAGAACCAGAGCGGCGAGACGAAGGAAGAGGAGGTCGAGTGAACCTTCCATCGGCGAAACAGATTGTCGTCATCACTGGAATGTCGGGCTCAGGAAAGTCGACTGCGATTCGAGCGCTCGAGGACGCCGGTTGGTTCTGCATCGACAACTTGCCAGCGCCGCTGCTGCCAAAGGTGACCGAGTTGTCGGCGCCTGGTGGGGAAGACAAGAAGCTCGCGTTTGTAATCGACGTCCGTGAAGGGCGATTCCTTTCCGAGGCGCCGAGGATACTCGACGAGGCGCGGCGGGCGGGTCACCACGTCGACGTGCTGTTTCTCGATTCGTCGGACGAATGGTTGATTCGGCGGTACTCCGAGACGCGGAGGCGGCATCCCCTCGCAGGCCGCGGCGGAGTGAGCGAAGGCATCGCGCGGGAACGCGCCGCGCTCAAAGAGCTGCGGGAACAGGCGCAGCATCTGCTCGACACCTCGGGTCTCACGGTGCACGAGCTGAAGCGACAGATTCAGACCCGGTTCGGAGGTGAGACTCAGGGGCAGCTGGCGCTGACGCTGATGTCGTTCGGCTTCAAATACGGAGTCCCAAGCCAGGCAGACCTCGTGCTCGATGTGCGGTTTCTTCCCAACCCTTACTTCATCCCCGAGTTGAAAGCGTTCACCGGCAAAGACCCCAACGTCGCGGCGTTCGTGGTGGATCGCCCAGAGACCGCCGAGTTCATCGACAAGACCGTCGACCTGCTGACCTTCTTGCTGCCGAAGTATCACCGCGAGGGGAAAGCGTACCTCACGGTTGCGATTGGCTGCACCGGAGGGAAACACCGGTCGGTCGCGGTGACGGCCGCCATCGCCGACCGGATGAAGGTCGCCTGGCCTGCGGCGCACGTCTTTGATCGCGACGTCGAGAAAGAATGACCTGCGCTACACCCGCAAGCCGGGCGCTTCGTGGCCGCTCTTCTGTACGTATTCGACGTAGCCGCCGCCGTACTGCACCGCGCCGCCTGGGTTGAGCTCGAGAACGCGGTTGGTGAGTGCCGAGAGGAACCGGCGGTCGTGCGACACCATCAGCAGGGTGCCGTCGAAGTTCTTCAGCGATTCGATCAACATCTCTTTCGTCGCGAGATCCAGGTGGTTGGTGGGTTCGTCGAGGACGAGCAGGTTCGGCGGGTCGTAAAGCATCAGCGCCAACACCAGCCTCGCCTTCTCACCGCCTGACAGCACCCGCACCGATTTCTCGATGTCTTCGCCGGGGAAGCCGAAGGAACCTGCGAGATTTCGAATTGCTCCTTGCGACGCGCGAGAGAAGGCGTCGGTCAAGGTCTCGAAGACGTTCTTCGTGCCATCGAGCACTTCCATCGCGTGCTGAGCGAAGTAGCCCATCTTGACGCTGGCTCCGACGTTGACGGTGCCCGAATCAGGCTGACTCGCCTGAGCGACCATCTTCAGCAGCGTCGTCTTCCCCGCGCCGTTGATGCCCATCACGCACCAGCGCTCTTTGCGGCGAATGAGAAAGTCGAAGTCCTTGTAAATGACCTTTTCGCCGTAGGCCTTGTTGACCTTGCTGAGCTTCGCCACGTCTTCGCCCGAGCGGGGCGGAGCGTTGATGACGAAGCTGAGCGTCTCGGTTTTTCGCGGCATCTCGACGCGCTCGATCTTCTCGAGCTTTTTCACCCGGCTCTGCACGCCGGCCGCGTGAGAGGCGCGCGCCTTGAAGCGCTCGATGAAGGCGAGCTCACGCTTGAGCATCGCCTGCTGCCGGTCGTACTGTGCCTGGTCTTGGCGGTTCTGAATCGCACGCTGCTGTTGGTAGAAGTCGTAGTCGCCCGCGTAGCTGTGAAGCTCACCGCTCTCGATTTCGAGAATGCTGGTGCAGACGCGGTTCATGAATTCCCAGTCGTGGGAAGTCATCAGCAACGCGCCATCGTAGTTCCGCAGAAAGCCCTCGAGCCAGATGATCGACTCGAGGTCGAGGTGGTTCGACGGCTCATCGAGCAGCATCGCGTCGGGGCGCATCAGCAAAATGCGGGCGAGCGCGACGCGCATTTTCCAGCCGCCTGAGAGGGCTCCGACATCGCCATCGCTCATCGCTTCCGAGAAGCCGAGCCCAGCGAGAATTTCGCGCGCCTTGCCTTCGAGCGCATAGCCGCCCAGCTCGTCGTAGCGCGCCTGTACGTGACCGAACCGCTCAACCAGCTTGTCCATCTCGTCCGCGCGGGCGGGGTCGGCGAGCGCGTGCTCAAGCTCTTTGAGCTCGGTGGCCACGGCTGACACGGGGCCGGCGCCATCCATCGTTTCGGCGACCACCGTCTTGCCGCTCATCTCACCGACGTTTTGGTGGAAGTAGCCCAGGGTGATGCCGCGATCGACCGAGACCTGGCCTTCGTCGGGGAGCTCTTCCTTGGTAACCATTCGGAAAAGCGTCGACTTGCCGGCGCCGTTCGGACCCACGAGCCCGACCTTTTCGCCACGGTGGATGGCGGCGGAAGCTTCAACGAAGAGAAGTTGACGGCCATGCTGGTACGAGATGTTTTCGAAGCGGATCATGTTTGCCTTTTCAGTCACGGCAAACCCCGTTGCGCCCCGGACCAGACAGCGATACTTGAGGGGTAGGAGTTCTCTTCATGATCGGCATCGTCATCGCGGCCCATGGACACCTCGCGCAGGAACTGGCGAACACGGCGAAGCAAATCGTCGGCGAGCTGCCGCACGTGTCCTGCATCAGCGTGGAACCGGGCACGTCGCTTGAGGAACTGCGCGAGCACATTAGAGAAGCTGTCGATTCGGTGAATGCGGGCGAAGGCGTTCTCGTGTTGGCAGACCTTCTGGGCGGGTCACCCTGCACTCAGTCGCTGATGCTCTGCGAGAAAGGAAAGCTCGAGGTGTTGACGGGAGTAAACCTCCCGATGCTGCTCAAAGCCAACTCGCTGCGGTTGGCGATGCCTTCGCTGCACGAGCTTGCGCAGTCATTGGCGCAGTACGGGCAGCGGAACATCACGTTGGCATCTGACTCGGTACGTTCGTCCTGATTTCCCTCACCCGCATCGATAGCCGGTTGATTCATGGGCAGGTGCTTGAGGCGTGGGTACCGCATCTAAAGATTGCGCGGTTGGTGGTCGCTGATGATGAGGCTGCGGGGAACGCGTTGATGCGCGCGGCGATGACGATGGCGGTACCGGAAGACATCGAGGTGAGAATCTCGACCATCGAAGCGGCAGACTTCGAGGCGCTCGCAGCGGACGCAATCCCATCGCTGGTGCTGCTGCGAGATGTCGCTGCGGTGGTAACGGCGAGGAAATTCGGGTTGCCCGATGGGCCGTTGAATGTGGGTAACGTGCACGCAGGAATCGGCCGAGCGCAGGTGACCCGGACGGTGTTCCTTACCGAAGCTGAACGGCTCGAGCTGAAGAACCTTGGAATGGCAGTGACGCTGCAAGCGCTGCCCAGCGATTCGCAAAGCGTTCTGACCTGACGCACGGCTGGGGTTTCGACGGGCTTCCTGCGGGTTGGGTGAGGTAAGTGTGGGGAACAGCAGGGGGAGGCACACTCACGTGGGTTTGGAAGCGCAATGAAGCACATCATCGTGAATGACGGCCTCACGTCGGAAGTGGTGGGTGCTTTGAAGGAGCGCCTCGCTGCGGCGGTCGTTTCCCGCGCTGGATTCCTGTCGTCGAAGCACGAGCCGGATGACATCGTCGTCGTGGCGGCCCAGCAGTACGCAGACACCGAGCAGAAGTTTTCGGCCTTCATGCAGAACAGCCCCGCAATCGCGTTCATGAAGGACGCGGAGGGTCGTTTGCTTTACGCCAACAGCGCGTTCGACAAAGCGTTCTCGATGTCTCGATCGCAGTGGTACGGCAAGAACGACTCCGAGCTGTGGCCTGCGGAAACTGCCGCGCAACTGCGGCGCAATGATCTCGACATCCTCGCATCCGGTGCCTGCCGAACGTTCGAGGAGTTCGTCGAGCGCGGTGGCAAAAAGGAAACCTGGATCTCCGTCAAATTCCCATTCGCGGACGCGGCGGGCGAGCAGTACCTGGCGGGGATGGGGATCAACATCACCGAACGCCGACTGGCTGAACAAGAAAGAGATCGGCTCGAGGATCAGCTGCGCCAGGCCCACAAGCTCGAAACCCTGGGGCAGCTTTCAGGTGGGGTTGCGCATGACTTCAATAATCTGCTGACCATCATCGAGTTGTCTGCCGGGTCGCTGGCGGACGCCGCGGCCGACGAGAAGACTCGGGGGTATCTGCAGAACATCCTCTACGCCACTTCTCGCGGTTCGAGCCTCACTGGTCAGTTGCTTGCATTCGCGCGCAAAGAAAACGCCCGCGTCGACACGCTGAATCTCAACCAGGTGGTGCGGCAGACTGTGGCGCTGTTGTCAGACACGGTCGGTCGGCACATCGACTTGACGTCTGAGTTGGGCGAAAGCCCGCTGCTCATCTGCGCGGATCAGACACAGGTGAGCACGATTGTGATGAATCTTTCGCTCAATGCGCGCGATGCGATGCCGAATGGAGGAACGCTGCGAATTACCGCCGCGCGCAGCGAACGCGGCGCGAACGATGAGTCGGGGAAGTTTGTATTGTTGACGGTGGCGGACACGGGCGGCGGAATGACCGCCGAGACTCAATCGCGCATCTTCGAGCCGTTCTTCACCACCAAGGAAGCCGGCCGAGGCACCGGGCTGGGGCTCAGCGTGGTCTATGGCTACGTGAAGCAGATGCACGGTGAGATTCGCGTGCTTAGCGCACCGGGCTCGGGTACCACCTTTTCGGTGTGGCTACCGGTCGCACCTTCATTGCCCACTGTGCTGCCCGACCTCAATGCGAAGACCACCCGCCAAGAGCAACGCCAAGGCCGCATCTGCCTGGTCGAGGACGAAGTCCGGGTGCGGGGTCTGGTCGCGGAAGGCCTGAAGGAAGCG
>JANOHG010001195.1:0-1914 GCA_031406375.1 Archangiaceae bacterium
GCGACGAAGCGAATGTCGGGTTTGTCGATTCCCATGCCGAATGCGTTCGTCGCGACGGCGACCGAGTTGGGGATCGACATGAACTGGTCCTGCGCGACCTTGCGCGCCTCGTCCTCCATGCCCGCGTGGTAGAGAACGACCGGCACTTTCTTCTTCTGCAAGGCTTCGTGAAGACCTTCGGCCTGTTTGCGGGTCGAGCAGTAGATGACGCCCGAGCCCTCATCGGCCAATTGCAAGCAGACGCGGCGCTTGTCCGCATCGCCCGCGACGTTCACGACTTCAAGGAAGAGGTTTGGGCGATCAAAGCCAGCGACCGAGACGGCAGGGTCCTTCATCAGCAACACCCGGACGATGTCGTCGCGGACCTCGGGGGTCGCGGTCGCGGTGAGCGCAACTGTGCGTGGAGGCCGCAGCCGTTTCCGGATTTGCCCCAGCTGCGCGTAATCGGGGCGGAAGTCGTGGCCCCATTGCGAGATGCAGTGGGCTTCGTCGATTGCCAGCAGCGCGACCCTGGCTTCGGTCAGCGACGAGACGAACGCTTCGCTGCGAAAGCGTTCTGGAGCGACGTACACCAGCTTGAAGGCGCCTTCTCGCAAGCGCCGCTGGCGATCGTTGCGCTCGGAATCACTGAGAGTCGAGTTGATGAAGGTGGCGGAAATTCCGCGCGCGGTCAGCGCATCGACCTGGTCTTTCATCAGCGAGATGAGGGGCGAGATGACGAGCGTGACGCCGTCGAGCATCGTCGCAGGCAATTGGTAGCACAGGCTCTTGCCTGCTCCGGTCGGCATCACCACCACGGTGTTGCGGCCCGACAACACCGAGTCGATCACCGCGGCCTGGCCAGGGCGAAAGGCGTCGAGGCCGAAGTAGCGCTGGAGTGCGTCGCGGGCGTCCACCGGGTCCATGCTTGTCATCTTTCGTGGTCCGGTTCTACTGGAGCCGTGGCACCTGGGGGTCAGCCGGCAGCTCGAGCATTCGCCGCTGCATCATCGAGACGAAGGCGGTCTCGGTGACCACCACATGGTCCAGCACGCGGATGCACAACAGCGCACCCGCTCGCAGAAGCTGGTGGGTGAGCTGCACGTCTTGACTCGACGGCTCGGGGTTTCCACTGGGGTGGTTGTGAACGAGGATGATGGCGCTGGCTCGGCAAGAGATCGCCGGAGCGAAGACTTCGCGCGGGTCCACCTGACACGAGTCGACGCTGCCTTCGGAAGCAACGACTTCTCGCAGCAGTTGCGTGCGCGCATCGACGCACAGCACGCGAAACGTCTCACGACGGAGGCCGGCGAGGGCCGGTCGCACCCAGTTCCAGACCGCGTTCGCCGTCGGAAGCCGGGGCAGTGCGCTTCGGCGTCCAGAGAGGCGACGCACCAACTCCAGCGCCGCAATCAGCCGCGCCGCCGCGCGCTCAGACAAGAGTCCTGCATCGACCAACTCAAGGGGATCTGACTGAAGCACAGCGGCAAGTTCGAGTCGGTGGTTCGTGCCGAGCGCGAGCTTGAGCAGCTCGGAGTCGTTCAGCGCAGCACCCCCGCCGAGTAGGACGCGCCGGTGAATCGTGTCTTTGCGTCGCGGAGACGCCGTTGGTTCGTTGTCGATCATTCGCTGTGTTCCCCCGACAGCCAGCGGAGCAATGGGTATGCCGCGATGGGTTGCCAGAGGCCCTGGGGCTCGGTGGTGTCTGATCGTCTCGACTCAAGGACGCGCCTGGATGCTCCAGTGCGACCTCCTCTCAACATTCGAGAACTGGATTCCGATTATTCGCCGCCGCGGTCGGCAACCGAGCAACCGAGCAACCGAGCAACCGAGCAACCGAGCAACCGAGCAACCGAGCAACCGAGCAACCGAGCAACCGAGCAACCGAGCAACCGAGCGACCGAGCGACCGAGCGACCGAGCAACCGAGCAACCG
>JANOHG010001228.1:0-2866 GCA_031406375.1 Archangiaceae bacterium
ACGTGTGCGCGGTGTCCTTCGGAACGTAGGCGACTGTGAAGAGCCGCACTCCGTCGGTGAGAGCGAAGCTCCTCGCGACCACCCCCCGCAACGCAGCCAACTGCTCGGGCAGCAGGTCGAGCGCATCGAGCAGAATGTTAAGACGCGCCGTCCCATGTGAGGTGCCGCGACGTCGGCCCGGAACCCGACCGCGGTGGCGCAGCCAGTCTGAAAGGTCTTCCAACCACTCAGCCTGCCCCGAGAACGCGGCGTTCGGGTCGAGCATCACCAACAGGTTGTGGAGCTTCAAGATGCACTGATTGCGCGGGTCTGCCGCCGAGAACCGGGTGACGAAGTTCGCCCGGTCAATCAGGCTCGCTTCGGGCGGCACCGCCGCGACAGCTGAGACGTCAGAGGCGGGCATCTTCGGTGGATCTCTTAGCCTACCTGGCACCGAGGTGGACGCGCGTTCAAGGCAGCGCGCGCAGAAGGTAGGGCAACACCCTGCCGTCGCTGACGATTGCCATGTGGTCGAAGCGATCTGAGTTGAAGTACATCACCGCAGCGTTCGGATTCGGCAACCGGTCATACAGATACGGCACGTCGTCGAGCTTCACCGCGTTTGGGTGCATTCGCACAAATCCGTCGGTGCGCCCAATCGTCTCGAACCCGACCATCACCAACTGGTTGCCCGGCACGGCTGCGGTCTTAATCCAACTGTGGAACTCGCGGTCACCGCCGTAAAGCGCATCGAGCAGCACCACCTGCTTCAACTTGGGATGCGAAAGCCACGCGACAGTGCTGCGGTAGGCGCCGCTGTGAGCGACGACCATTAACCCCCCTTGAGGGCGCTTTGGCTTCACGCGCTCGAAGACCTGTTTGAGCAAGCCTTCGAGGTCAGGCCAGAAAATCGGATCCGTTCTCCACGAGGGAACCTCGGGAACAATGAAAATCGCGTTTCGCCCACTGTCTCGAAACTGGGTCGGAAGGCGGTGCTCGAAGAACGCCGAATCGGCGGTGCTGTAGAAGCCGTGCAAATAAACGACGATTGACGCGTTCTGCGGCCGGAAGAACGACGGCCACCAAACATGCACCGGACCTTGGTCTTCGGTGCCGAAGCGAATGTGCCGGCCGTCTTCCAACAGCTCTTCGACGTATTCCTTTCGAGAAGTCGCTGCCACGAGCGCGCCCGCTGGGCTCTGAGCTTCGGCCCCACCGTCAAGGGCGGCCGCGACCAGCACCAGCGCAAAAGACAGCACGCTATTTCTTCGCCGCCTTCTGCGTCACCAGCAGGTGCTTCTGCAGCTTCTTGTCGAGGTAGCCATAGCGAAACGGCAGCGGCTCGGACTTTTCCCACAGCTTCTTGAAGTCAGCGTTGTGCACTGCGCTGCTGCCAAGAAACGACTCGTCGAAGCGCCCGAAAGCGGTTTGGGTGAAACCCATCGCGGAGGCGAACGATGGCGGTACGCCCGTGCTGTCAGAGAACATGAATTCCATGTGGCTGAGCAGGTAGTTGCGAATGGCCGAGAAGTTCGGTCGCCACAGCAGGTAGCTGGCTGCTTTCGTCATCGCGACGACCTGGCCCTTCTGCTCGAGGTGCTGCTTCAGGCCCGGCTGTTTGCCGAAGTGCTCGTCATCAAGGTTCGCAGCAAAGTGACGGTGAACCTTCGCGTCCTCTGGGTTCGCTTTCTTCTGGAACTTGAGTTCCATGTTGCTGAACGCTTCCGAGAAATCGGGTGACGTCCACCCCCTCTTGAGCAACTGCGCGTCCGTCTTTACCAACCCATCCATGTCGTGCTGGGTGATGCCGTGCAGCGACCCGTCGGCCTCGACCCTCACGTACCGCAGCGACACCGGCTCGTACCCATGCACGGCGAGTGCGATCAAAAAGAATGACAGCTGGCCGGGAATCTCGCCGCGCTGCCCCTTCATCAGGTTCTCGGTCTTGCTGTCGTTGGCCGTCAGCAGCCCTGCCGACGTCGCGCGGATCAGCGCGAGGCTGGTCGTCAGTTGCTGAGAGTTGATCTCATTGATTCGCCGCGGATCCCCTGCGTGCTCGAGCGACATGGTGGTGATCTCTTTCGCTTCGGGCCAGGTGGTGAGCGCAGAGATCAAATCGCCACCGCCAAACGGATACACCACGGTGGTCGGCAGCCCCGTCGTCTTCAGCTTCTGCAGAAAGGGCGACGCGACGTTGACCCACGTCAGCCGGTACAAATCGGTGCGCCGGCGCAGCTCTTTGCAGTGCTCAGCGACGACCTTTTCATCGATGTGCTTCGGCAGCGGCGCGTCGCCCTCGCACGCGACCACGCGGAACAGCAGCTTTGCCTCGGCGGTGAAGTCGAGTGGCGCAGCGGAAGCGGGGGCGGCGACTTCTCCGGCGGAAAGGACCCACAGAAGCGGAAATGCGAGCATGCCGCGGCTTACTCCGAGCGATGTCTGCTCGCCAGGTGGTCGTAGATCCTCTGCTCTTCATCGCCGCGACGGATGCCGCATTTGCTGCCGACGGACAAGGACCACCTCACCTGGTCGTACTGTGATGCCTGCTCCGCGCGGGTTGCCCGTGACCTTTCCGCCCCACTGAGGCATCGCGCGCTGCTGGCCGCCTCTTTGCGCGGTCACTGGGCAGACGTGCACGGCACGGGGGTCAGGTAAGAGCAATAGGGTTCCTTTTCCCCGCGTGGTGCAAAAGCAGGTTCCTAACTAGTGGCTCTGCACAGTGAAGATGACCGGTTGGTCCGCACCCGTTCACCCCGAGCGTAGCCGGAGGCGAAGTCGAGGGGCGGCATTCTCTGCAGGCGACTTGTCCGGGCCACGAGCGAGACGAGAACGAGACCTCCAGACACCCGCGACTAGCGCCTCTTACTAGTCACGACTCCAAGTCTTG
>JANOHG010001263.1:0-2475 GCA_031406375.1 Archangiaceae bacterium
TGCCGCAGATGCGTACGAGTTCCTGGTAGAAGTCGTAGTCGAGCACCAAGAGTGCGGCGCTCTTCGTCTTCGGGTCCGACAACGCCCTGACGAGCAGCTCGAGTTTCTCGACGTCCGCCCCGGTGGCTTTGCGCGCAGCCATCTCGGCGCACCACCCGAGCAGCATTCCGCGAATGCCGTGAAGGTCCTCGAGGATCCCAGGGTCGACCTTGGTGCCCAGCTCGACCAGGTGCGGCAGCAGCTCGAGTCCTGCGCCCATCAGGAAGTCGGTGACCCGGGTCGCTCCGCCGTGGCGAATTTTGACCAACCCCCACGTCTCGAGCCGGCCCATCGCTTCGCGAATGCTCGAGCGGTTGACGTCGTATTGCTCAGCCAGCTCACGCTCGGAAGGCAGCGCATCTCCGGGGCGCAGCCGACCGCCGACGATCGCCGCTCGAAGCTTGTCGGCGATTCGGTCTGCGATGCGCTCGGGGCGTTTCGTCATGACTGGTCCGACCAGTTAGCACGACTGACGCTGTGGTTCCATGCTGGTGGTCCGACCAGTGCTGGGTCGGATCGCGTTGACGGCGGCGTACGTTTGGAGAAGGGTAGGGGAGCTCGACCTGTCGAGAGGGACCTCATGACCGCCACCGCCACCGCCACCGCCGTTTCATCGTCGAGTCAAACGCAACAGTCCTACGAACGGTTGCGATCCGCCTACCGCGGCAATCCGTTTCCGAATCGCGCGCAGCGGGAAGACTGGCTCGAACGGCTGGAGAAAATGGTTCGTTCGAACCAGGAGGCTTTTATCGACGCGATCCACGCCGACTTCATGGGGAGATCGCGGCACGAGACGCTGATGGCCGACATCCTGATGACGGTCAACGCGGTGAAAGACGCGCGGAAACACGTCGGTGCGTGGATGCAGAAGCGCTCAGTGCGACCGAAGTGGTGGTTCGTGCCTTCGAGTTCCCACGTTGACTACTTGCCCCTCGGGGTGGTGGGCATCATCGCTCCTTGGAACTACCCGGTGAACCTCGCGCTTGGCCCGCTGGCTGGCGCGCTCGCGGCAGGCAACCGGGTGATTGTGAAGCCGTCCGAGTTGACCCCGCGCACGTCGGAAGCGATCGCCCGTGCGGTGCGAGACACTTTCTCTGCCGACGAGGTTGTCGTGGTGGAAGGTGGCCCTGAAGTCGCCCGCGAGCTCACCCAGCTCCCGTTGGATCATCTTTTTTTCACCGGTTCGACGAGCGTCGGCCGGATGGTCGCGCTTGCCGCGGCGCAGAACCTCACCCCGACCACCCTCGAGCTCGGAGGAAAGTCGCCGAGCCTGATTCACCCCGACTACCCGTTGGCGAAGGCGGCCGAGAGAATTGCGATTGGCAAGATGTTCAATGCGGGTCAGACCTGCATCGCGCCCGACTACGTGTTGGTGAAGGAAGGAAGCGAGCAGCGCTTTGTGGAAGAGTTCAAGTCGGCGATTGCCCGCCTCTATCCGGATCTCGCCAATAACCCCGACTACACCTCGATCGCCAACCCACGCGCGTACGAACGGCTCAAGAGCCTGGTCGCCGATGCCGAAGCGCAAGGCGCGAAGGCCGAGCCGCTGGCGGTGCTGCCAACGCAGGCAACTTCGCGAAAGTTTGCTCCTACGCTGGTGTTGGGTGCGACGGATCAGATGCGGGTGATGAAGGAAGAGATTTTTGGCCCGATTCTTCCCGTCAAGACCTACAGCTCGCTCGATGAGGCGTTGGCGTACATCAACAGCCGCCCGCGACCGTTGGCGTTCTATTATTTCGATGACAACTCAGGCCGAGCAGATGATGTGTTGCAGCGGACGGTGTCGGGGGGCGCGTGCATCAATGACACCCTGCTCCACTTCGCGCAGGAAGCCTTGCCCTTCGGAGGAGTCGGAGAAAGCGGCGCTGGCGCGTATCACGGTCGAGCCGGCTTTCAGGCCCTTTCGCATGCGCGGGGAGTCTACGTGTCGAGCGCGTTGAGTCAGGTCGGAAAGCTGCAAGCGCCTCCCTACGGAAAGCTGCTCGATCGCGCAATCGTCTTTCTAATGGGATGAGTGCCGCACTATTGAACTGCCCATGAGCGTTTCGGCCTCCATGCAATCACTTCTCGTTCGCCAATTGTTGGCGCTCAACGAGCCAGAGTGGGCGCGACGTCACACCGGCGATTGGCTCGTCTGGGAACCGGGCGCCTGGAAAGTGCCAGGCGTGCAGGGAAGCAGAGCAAGGACGCAGCAGCTGCCACCGATGGCCCCGAGCCGGCCGCAAGTCGGTGATTGCTTGTGTTTCGAGCTCAATTCCGGCTCACCGGTGACGCTCAGAATTGGCCGTGCACCTGAGAACGACATCGTGCTCAACGACGCGACGGTCTCGAGGGAACACCTCGTGCTCGAGAAGCCCGCGAGTCAGTGGTTGGTTCACGCGCTGCCCGAGAGCAAGGCGACGCTCGTGAATTCGCAGCCGATCGCCGCGGGCACGC
>JANOHG010001297.1:0-2191 GCA_031406375.1 Archangiaceae bacterium
TCGATCTGCGCCCGGTGCGCTGCGTCCTTTGCGTCGTGCGCCGTCTTGCTCAGGCGATCAGCGGCGGCGTCTTTCATGTCGTGCGCCGTCTTGCTGAGCCGATCAGCGGTCTCTGCTGCCATGCCAACCGCCTCGGGAATGTACGTCGCTGGATCTTTGAACATGTGATGCCTCCTTGGGGTGATGCGTTCCCTGTAGGCGTGTGCATTCCATGGGCCGCAGCCTTCGCTGGGTGAATGCGCGCTGGATCAGCGCCTTTCCCATGGCGTTGCTGCCACGGTGAGGCACTTTGCCCCCCGGAACCCAGTCGCTTTTCGCGCGCGATGGCCAACACCACCCACCTCATCGTTGCAATCTACATGGCGGCCTAATTGCACGGGCGAGCGGATGGGTCCTGTGCTTCTCGCGATTGTCGCAACCGGTCTGGCAGCGTCGAGCCTCGATGGTGGCTTCGCGCTCGACACAGGCGACCGCGGGCAGGTGATCGACGGCTCGAACCCCGACGCAGGCCCGCAGACCGCTGCCGCGGTGGCTCCGCTCGTGACGGTGACGATTCTCGGCGCTCGCGTGTTGCCGCCCGAGGTCTATCTCGACATGTTGCAGCTGCCGCAGTTCGACCGGCCGGACGAAGCGACTTCGAGGGAAGTTCGTCGTCAGCTGCAAGACTACCTCAAGCGCACCGGGTTCGAGCTCGCAACGGTCACCACCCGCGTCACCTCAAAGGGCATCGAGGCCGAGATCGACGAGGGCAAAGTCGACCGGCTCATCTTCCTCGGGCGAATGTCGTTTCAGCAGGTTCGCTTCAAGCTTGCGTTGGTTCTGCCGTACGAGGTCTTCAATCGGCCGCTGCTCGACCGCCAGGTGCGTGAGCTCGGCGAGCAGCTGAAGATGCCCGGCGTTCGTTGGGAGCTCGTGCGTACGGCGGCCGTCGATCATAACGGGCCGCAGGTGACCCACCTGCCCAACCAGATGGACCTTCAGCTCGCCGGCGCTCAGATGGTGCACCAGCGCAGGCCCTACGAAATTCGAATCAGCTTCCCTGACGCTACCGGAAGCTACTTCGGCATCGACATTCGGTCGAACTACGTCAATGGCCTCGAGACCGGCCTGAACTACGTCGGCCGTGACCTGCTCGGCAAAGGAGACGTTTGGTACACCGCGACCAGCGGCGGCTTCGGTCTGCGCTCGCGCATTGCCACCGAAAAGCTCTACCCCCATTTTTCGCGCGCGTTCGTCGAAGGTCGCTATTCCACTGTTCCGGTCTTCAAGGTTTTCAAACCCAACCTGTGGACCGAAGCGAATCTGATCTCGCGCCAACGCGCCGACTTGAACCTCGAGAATTATTGGGCGCTGACTTCGGACGTCGCGGTGCAGCTTGAGGTCGAGGTGCGCCCCGCGCTGCAGTTTCTCGTTGGCGGCGGCTTCGAATACCGGCGGCTCTTCGGGCTGGAAGTCGCTCCTCAAACCGAATCCCCACCCGACGTCACCGTGACCGAGCGAAAACGGCCGTTCATTCGAGCGACCCATGAGTCGGCGGTCGACCCCACCGTTTTACGTTGGGATCGCCGCCATTCGATCGAGAGCGAGCTGCGCTACTACTTTCCCTTCAACGCTGAGCTCGGTTTTGGTTGGGCCGACGTACGCTACCAGTTCGTCCATGAGCTGGGATGGCACGACTTCTGGGTGAAAGCCCGCGGCCACCTCGCGTGGGGCGAGGTGACTTTTCACGACGAGCTGTCGGTTGCGGAGCTGGTGCGCGGGCTGTTCGGTGGCCAATGGGTTTCAAGCGGAGCCAGCCTTCAGCTCGAGTTCCGCTTCTCGCTCGTGCGCGACGACATCAAGCTCGGCATCTTTCACGACCTGGCGGTCTTCGCCGTGCCGCTGCGCAGCCAAAACGGGAAGCAAGCGATCGAGTTGGCCAATGGCTTCGGACCCGGGCTGCACTTTCTTGCCGGCGACATGTTCCAGCTCGACCTCTTCATGGCGTTCGGGTTCCGGCGCGGCGCGCACTTCAATGCCGCCTTTTCGATGCAGTTTCAGAAGGCGTTCTAGTAGCTCCGCACAGTGATGATGACCGGTTGAGGCCCCAACGTTCATCCCTAGTGGGAGCGGCCCAACCGGTCATCCCGAGCGTAGCGCCATGGGCGCGAAGTCGAGGGAGTCGCTCGCCAGCGTGTCAGCCCGCCCGTCT
>JANOHG010001300.1:0-9373 GCA_031406375.1 Archangiaceae bacterium
GCGACAGCCCGTCGATGTGAACGCCGTTGACCGCGGTCATCCGCACCGCTGGCGAAGCTGTCAGCTGGTCGAAGATCGTAAAGAAGTACGGCCCGGTCTGCTTGTCCTGCCACGAGCCGGTGAGAAAAATGGGCACGTTGATCTTCGAGGCCAACACCGACGGGTTGTATCTATCGTGCAGCGCTGGCTCGTAGAAATCGACAGTTCGCGCCTGCGCCACGTTGTCGATCAGCTGGCCGTGCAGCAGCTGGTTCTCGCGACAAATCTCATCGCCCGAATCGACCTGCGCCTGTTCCCAGCCCTGGCCGTACGGTACCGCCTTGCTGAGCACGTTGTTCACCCAGCTGAGCGCGAAGCCATCGTTGAGCATGCCTCCGGGAAGCAAGGTCGACGCGGTGTTTCCAATCACCGACATTGGCGCGATCGCCGCCAGCCCTGGGGGCCGCTCAGCCGCGACGAAGAGCTGCGAGATGCCCGGATACGACAGGCCCACCATTCCGACCTGGTGGTGCATCACCCAGCTCTGAGCGGCGACGATTTCGACGACGTCGTAGCCATCGAGCACCTGCAGCGGCTCGAAGAAGTCATAGGCGCCGCCCGAGCAACCCGTGCCGCGCATGTTCACGCTCACCGTCGCGTAGCCCGACATTCCCGCCAACAGCGCACAGCCGTCTTGTGGGGCCGAACAGACGATGGGAAAATCCGCGCAAAGGAATTCGACGCCCTTCTTTGGTTGGCCGGGTCTCGACGCCGAATAGCCCGAGTAGTTCACGACCGTCGGAAAGCGCCCCTTCACCGAGCCCGGCAGGGTGACGAACGCAGACAATGTCGTCCCGTCACGCATCTTCAAGTAGTTGACCCCCGGTACCAGCGTCTGACTCGTGTAGAGGTCGGCAGAAGGTTTGCTCGACTCGACCGACATCACAGTGACAGGCAAGCTCTCTTCGACGGGACTCGAGTCTTTGATTCGAACGACGTAACCGCTGCCCTGAGCGAGCTTTCGGAACACGATGCTTCCAAGTGAATCGACGGTGCCGGTCGCCACGACGCCGCCCGAACGATCGCGAACCTCGAGCGTGGTGCCGGGCTCGGCGTGTGTCACGTACAGCTGCTCGACGCTTGAGCGCACCTTGAACTTTGCTTCTTTGACCGGAGTGCAACCCGCCATCAGGACCAGCGTCGCCAGCAGCCAAGTGCGCATGTGCCGCCTTTTACTGCTTTCCTGCGTCAAATGCTTCCACCTCTTCCTGGCACCATTGGGGCAGCGATTTGACCTGCGCTTCATCATCGAGCGCGATGTTCAACGCTCTCAGTCGGTCGAACAGCGCATTCGTCACCTCTGAAGGCACTGCGGCTGGGCCACGAATGCGGTGGCAAAAGAAGGTGCGGCAGCCAAGTGGGCGATCTGCGTACACCGTGCAGCGTTTGCCGTCGACGTCGAGAAACGGACACCCGCCGTCGCTGCGTTCAGCTGGCAGAACTCGGTTGACTTTTTGAAGCAGCAACGCCCATTCGGTGGGCCACAGCCAGGGCGGCCGTCCGGTGGTCTTCAGCTGACAGCATTCAGCGGTCGACGGACAAGAGTGGGAAGACCAGGCGGAATCCGCCTTGCGAAGGATCGCGCGGGTCTCGGTGAGCGCGCTGAGGAGGGTGGGCATCGAAGTTCAGAAGTGTACGCTGCGGCCCGCCGAGATAGCTTCACCGCCTTCATTGGCAAAAGGGGCAGATGCAAGAGTCACCATCGGCAGGGTTTGGCGCGAAGTGCGCGATTCATCCTGAGCGCATCGCGACCCGAACGTGCTCCCGCTGCGGAAACTTCACCTGCGAGGAGTGCAGCGCTCAGGGCCTTGAGACGATGTGCCCCGCTTGCCGAAGCCACACCGGGGCCGAAGCGTTTCCCTTTACCCGCCTCAACTACAGCTTCGATGCGATCTGGAGCTTCGCGTTCGAGAAGTGGAAACAAGAATGGGTGATGTTGTCGGTGTCCGTCCTGATCCTAATCGCGGTCGGAATGGTCGCCGTCGTCTTCAACGCGATGTTTCAAGCCATCGCGAAAGCCATCGTCGGTGAACGGGGCGGCACGGCGGGGATCATCTACGTCACCGTCCTCTCTTCGGTGATGTCGCAGGTCACCTCGATGGTCGTGCAAGGCGCGTTTCAGATGGGTCTGATCCGGATTTTGATCGACGTGCTCAACGGGAAGAAGGCCGACGCAGGCCGGATCATGACGCAACTGCCGAAGCTGGGCCGGTACCTCGTCCAGATGATCCTAGTTCAGGTGATGATCCTCGTTCCGGTGGCTATCTATATGCTGGGGTTGTTCGCGGCTGCGGCCGTCGTCTCGGGGATCTCGCTGCTGGATATGGACATCGAGCACTGGGGCACCGCGATGCGAGGCACCGGCTTCGGCATCATCGTCGTCGGCATGCTCGCGATGATTCCAGTCGTCTACTACGTGAGCCTCCCACTGCTGTTTGCCAACATGGAGCTGGTTTACGGCGACACGTCACCCGTCGAGTCAATTCGGCGCGCGTACCAGATCGCCAAAGGCCACCGGCTCAGCATCCTCGGCTTCGGGTTCATCGGTGTGCTGATCATCCTCGTCGGAATGCTCGCTTGCTGCGTCTGCATGCTGCCCGCCTGGTCGCTGTGCTACCTGCTGTGGGTCGGGCTCTACCTGGCGCTGCGCAATGGCTCAGGGCTTCCGTCCCCCGTCGAGAGCTGAGCGCTACGACGCTCGCAACACGAAACACTTGAGGTAGCGGGTTTCGCGTAGTCCGAGCAGTACGGGATGATCTTTGCCTGCGCCACGCTTCTCGACGATTTGAATTCGCCGCTTCGCGTCGGCGGCGGCCGAGTCGAGCATCGCTTCGAAATCTGCCTCGGGCACGTGGTAGGTGCAGCTGGCGGTGATCAAGTACCCGCCCGGGTTGAGCAACTGCATCGCGCGCAGGTTGATCTCTTTGTATCCGCGAATTGCTGCTTCGATCGCGTTCTTGTTCTTGGCGAACGACGGCGGGTCGAGCACGATCGTGTCGTACTTCTTCCCTTCGTCGACCATGTCGCGCAGGAAGTCGAACGCGTTCGCGGTGACGACTTCTACGTTCGAGAGGTTGTTGAGCTTGGCCGCGATGGCGATTTGGCCGCACGCCGCTTCTGAAATCTCGACCGCCGTCACCCGCTTCGCTTTCCGGGCGAGTTGAAGCGCGAAACCGCCGTGGTAGGCGAAACAATCCAATGATTCTCCACTCGCGTAGTTTCCGGCCACGACGTGGTTCTCGCGCTGATCGAGGAACGCACCCGTCTTCTGCCCGTTGAGCAGGTCCGCACGCAGCTCGATTGCGCCCTCGTGATAGGTGACGGACGCCGGTACGTCTCCCCTCATCACGCCCTTTTCAAGCGGCAGCCCTTCGAGCGCGCGCACGCCGACATCTGAACGGTTGACGACGCCCTTGCACTTGAAGTGCGCCACCAGCAGGTCAGCGATCAGATCCTTTCGCTGCTCGACACCCGGAACGAGGAACTGCACCGACAGGTAGTCGCCGAAGCGGTCAACCACCAACCCAGGGATCCCGTCGGCTTCGCCATGCACGACGCGGTAGGTTGTCTCTTCAGGGTAGGCGTTGCGGCGCAGCTGATCGGCTGCCTCGATGCGCTGCTTGAAGAACGCCTCGTCGATCGGTCGATCTTCCCAGGTCAGCCAGCGCAGCGAAATCTTCGACTCGCGCGAGAAGAACGCCTGCCCGAGGAAGAAGCTGCGGTGATCGATCACCTGCACCACTTCGCCACCGATCAGCGACTTCGGTGCTTCGACGTCTGATTGGTAGATCCACGGATGCGCGTTCGTCCAGCGCTCGACTCCACGGCGTGACAGCTTCACTTTCTTTGCTTCATTCACAGCGCGATCACCTCGTCCACCATCACCTGCCCGTTGCCTTCATCCTTCACCGTACACGCCGCGACGTGCGGATCGTGCTCGAAGAACAGCACCCACTTCTCTTCAACGGCCTGCGCGAGCAACTGCTTTTTCTCTTCGACCACTGTCAGAGGGTATAGATCGTACGCAGCGACCCAGGGCGCGCGCAGATGCGAGGTGGTTGGCACCAGGTCTCCGCAATAGACCATCGTCTGAGCTTCAGACTCGATTCTCACCAACTGCAACCCGACGGTGTGGCCTTCGCTGACGAAGAGGTGAATTCCTTCGTAGAGCTCGGTCGCTCCTTCGAGCAGGTGCAGCTTTCCGCTCGACTCGAGCGCCGCGAAGTCCTGGCGACGGAAGCTTCCCGCGTCTTTGTCGCTGGGCTGGTGCGCCCATTTCCAGTGACGCCGCTGCAGGTGGTAGGTCGCGTTTCGAAAAGCGAGGGCGCCGTCGCGGGTCGTGCCGCCGGCGTGGTCGAAGTGCAGGTGGGTAAGCACCACGTCGGTGATGTCGGCGCGGGTCAGGCCGGCGCGTTTGAGCTCGCGATCAAGATCGGTCTGCGTGTGATCGATGCCGTACATGTCGCGATGCTTGCCGTCCCATTGAATGCCGACCCCGTCGTCGACCAATACCCGACGCTTGCCATCGAGGATCAACAGGCAGCGAACCGCCAGCTGAATCCGATTGCGCTCGTCAGGAGGAAACCGCTTTTCCCACAGCGGTCGAGGCACGACGCCGAACATCGCGCCGCCATCGAGAGAAATCGACCCGTCGCAGACAGCATGAATGGTGAACCGACCCAAAGTGTACGGCATCGCGCCGCGCATCTTCGCACGTGTATAAGGCCGCGTGCGCTACGAGCTTCTGGTTCAGCCCAAAGAGGCAGGTTTCCCCTGGGACCCAGCGACCTTCGACAAGCTGCTGCACGAGAAGGGGGCGTTTGGGAACGCCGATGGCTCGCGCACCTGGCGGCTCAAGGCAGGCGATGTGCAGGTTCGGTTGCTGATCGAGGGCGGCAAGCCCATCGCCACTGAGCTGAGGGTCGAACTGTCTGACAAGCTCGATCTGATTCGTGAGGTCGTGGTCGAAGCTGTCGCGCTCGCCACGCTGGCCGAGGCGCGTCTGGTTGACCCACAGCTTTCGAAGTCGCTGGTGGCAACCGACGATGGGCTTGTGGCCGATCAGTACCTGCGCACCGCGCAATACGCAGGGAAATACGCAGGGGTTTCGACGGCGGTGCTTGCGAGCTACGGCACCGCCGAGAACGAAGGGATGAGCGCGAGCACCAAGGTGCTGTTGGCAATCATCGCCTTCTTCGTCGCGATGTACCTGGTGGTCGAGAAGGTGTTCTGACGCTCGGTCGCGAGTACGACAGCCCGGAAGTGCGTGCGTGGATCGGCCGTCGAGCCGCCCGGATGGCGAGACGGGCGACCGAGCCGCACTTTCTGTGCGGCGCAGGGAGCTCAACGAAGCAAGCGGGGATGGATCGGCGGCCCAGCCATGCACGGACTTCCGGGCTGTCGTACTAGGGAAGCTTGAAGGTCTTATGGACCCACGGCCACCATTGCGCGAAGGTCACGGCTCCGGCCACTGCGGCGGCGAGCAGCGTGGCCACCACCCAACCCCACCCGCTGGGGGGCGGCTTGGGATCCTCGAACTTGCGCAGAATCGTCTGCTCGGTCTTGGACAGCCTTTCCAGCGCCTCGCTCTGGGTGATTTTCCCTCGGTGGCGCAAGAACGCCATCAGCAGCGAGTGCTCGGACATCGTGAGGTGGATCGACACCCACTTGTCGAGCGCCCGGCGCATTTCGGCGGCGTCGAGGTAGCGCCTTTCGGGCTTGAGCTGCATCGCGCGGCTGACGATCGCACGCAGCTCTGATGGAGCGTGCGGCGCCGCGTTCTTGAGCTTCTCGAGCTTGCCTTGGGCGATCTTCCCGAACACATCTGCTGTGCTCGGGCCAGTGAATGCGCGCTTCCCACTCAGGCTCTCGTAGAGCAACACCCCCAACGAATAGATGTCGCTGCGTCCATCGACTTCGCCCCCGGTGCATTGCTCAGGCGACATGTACGCGGGAGTGCCGACCGCCGTGCCCGTTCGGGTCAGGTTGTCGAGCGCGGCGTCCTTCGCGATTCCGAAGTCCATCAGCTTCACTTCACCTGACTTGGTGATCATCACGTTCGATGGCTTGAGATCCCGATGAGTGATTCGCACGAAGTGCGCATGCTCGAGCGCAGCGGCGATCTGCGTGGCGATCACCGCAGCGACTTCAGGAGGCAACGCTCCTTCTCGCAACAGATCGGCCAGCGTCGGCCCGTTGACGAGCTCCATAATCATGTACAGCGCGTCGCCCTTCTCGATCAGATCATAGAGCGTGACGATGTTCTGATGCCGGAAGGCTCCGAGAGCCAGCGCCTCGCGCCGAAACCGCGACACGGCTTCTCTGTTTGTCGCCGCTTCGGCGGGCAGCTCTTTGATGGCTACCTCGCGCTGAAGTGGCTCATGCACCGCCCGGTAGACGGTCGCCATGCCACCCTTGCCGAGCTCGCCGAGGATCCGACATTCGCCCACCTTGCGAGGCTTCACTTTTGAAACCTCCAACAGCGGTGAACGGGACGACGAAAATCTTCAGGCATCGACTTCGGCGTCAGCTCTTCCTGAGCCTGAAGATCCCCATCCAACTCGAAGCCGCGAAAGTTCGTCGAGAAATACATCGTGCCACCAGGCGCCAGCAGCTCGCAGACGCGCAGAATCAAGTGGCGGTGATCGCGCTGAACGTCCCACGTGCGTTCCATCTTCTTCGACGAGGAAAACGAAGGCGGGTCGACGATCGCCAGATCAAACGGCTCTGCGGCTGTGTTGAGCCACTGCAGCACGTCGGCGCGGATAACCTGGTGCTGGTTTCCAGGCGTGAAGCCATTGACCCGCAGGTTGCGCTCGGTCCAATCACCATAGGTGTTCGAGAGGTCGACCGAGGTGGTCTGTTTCGCGTCGCCCGCCGCAGCGTAGACGCTGAAGCTGCCGGTGTACGCAAAGAGGTTCAGCACCCGTTTGCCAGCAGCTTCTGAACGAAACCGCGCGCGGGTGTTGCGGTGATCGAGGAACAAGCCGGTATCCAGATAGTCAGAGAGGTTGACCTCGAACTTGAGCCCATTCTCTTGCACCACGAAGGTCGCGTGCTCGGCCGAGAGCTTCTCGTACTGCGCCCGCCCCCACGCCAGCCTCTCGTGGGTTTTGGTGAAGATTCGTTCGCCTGGCACCTGAAGCACCTTTTCTACCGCCGCAACCACTTCTGAGCGTTGCGCCTGTGCCGAGCCATCGCGAAGTGCGCTGCGCCGCGGGTATTCCATCACGTGAACCCGCCCAAGGTACGCGTCGATCGCAAAGGGGTGGTCGGGCATGTCGAGGTCGTAGATTCGAAACGCCTCGAGCGCGCGCCGCTTCGCCCACTTCGCCCAGTGGCGAGCGTTCTTGGCGAGTCGGTTTTCGAACGCAGACATCACTCCTCTCTACCGCGCAAACGGAAGAAGCACATCCGAGCCGTGCGGTAGGTGCGTAGACTCGCTCGAAGCGCTGGTTTGCGGCGCCGTCGGGTATCCCGACGAGGGTTGGCCTCAAAGTGTACGACTACGCCTTCCTCGTGAGTGTGTTTTGTGGTGTGTCGCCCGGATGCGCTTCGACACCGACGCCATCCACGCAGGCCAGCATCCAGATCCCACCACCGGCGCAATCATGACCCCGGTGTATTTCACTTCGACCTACGTCCAAGACGGGCCGGGTGAGCACAAAGGGTACGAATACTCACGCACCAAGAACCCCACCCGCGTCGCGCTCGAAGGGTGCCTGGCGGCCCTCGAAGGAGCAAAGTTCGGTGCTGCGTTCGCGTCGGGGTGTGCCGCCGCAGACATGTTGATGCACCATCTGGAAGCAGGCGATCACGTCGTTTGTTCCGACGACGTGTATGGCGGCACCTTTCGCCTCTTCGACAAAGTCTTCAAGAAGCAAGGCCTGACCTTCAGCTTCGTCGACCTCTCGGATCTGTCGAACCTTCAGAAGGCGATCACTGCGAAGACGAAGATGCTTTGGGTCGAGACGCCGACCAACCCGATGCTCAAGCTGGTCGACCTCGCGCGCGCCGCCGAGATCGCGAAGAAGCACAAGCTGATTTCGGTCGCTGACAACACGTTCATGACGCCGTATTTCCAGCGGCCGTTGGACTTCGGCTTCGACGTCGTGACCCACTCGACTACCAAGTATCTGAATGGACACTCAGACGTGGTCGGCGGGTTCGTGTGCACCTCGAACCAGGATCTCGCCGACAAGATGTATTTCCTGCAGAACGCGATTGGCGGCGTACCCGGCCCGATGGATTCATTCCTGGTGTTGCGCGGCGTCAAGACGCTGCACGTTCGGATGGATCGCCACGAGAAGAACGCAGCAAAGATCGCCGCTTTCCTCCAGACTCACGCCAAAGCCACCAAAGTGAATTGGCCGGGGCTCGAGACGCACCCGCAGCACGCGCTCGCGCGCACCCAGATGAAGGGCTTCGGCGGAATGATGACCTTCGACATCAAGGGGGGCCTCGAGGCTGCGCGGAAGTTCCTCAAGACGACCAAGGTGTTCTCGTGCGCCGAGTCGTTGGGCGGCGTCGAGTCGCTGATCGAGCACCCGGCGATCATGACCCACGCGTCAGTGCCGAAAGAGAATCGCGAAAAGCTCGGCATTACCGACGGTCTGATTCGGCTGTCGGTCGGGATAGAGGACGTGCAGGACTTGATCGAAGATTTGGAGCAGGCTTTGAAAGTTGCCTGATCGAGATCTTCGAATGGTCTTCCCGCTTTGTTTATTGCTCGCAGCCGTGCCTCCTTTGCCCAAAGAGTGCGAGCAGCCGCCGCTGCGCGAGGTGGCTCCAATCAAAGAGCTCGCGAACCTCGACGGAGCGTTCTCCGCGGGCCTCGACGCGGTCGCGACGTGGTGTTTCGACAGCGCGGGCACCTGGAACGCAGGGGTGTTGGGGAAGCTGAAGAAGCCCATCGCACCCGATGCACCGGCGCAGGGCGATTGCCTGAAAGCCATCGCATCCTGCGAAGGCTCGTTTGAAACGGTGAAGAGCAAGGCGCCGCTTCGCGAGCTCGCCGTCAACGCGCTGCGCGATTTCGATCGCCCCTACCGGGGCGCGAATTACGTCGCCAAACGCTCGGGCTTGAAGGAAGTGCCGTCCGAGGCCGCCAATTGCCGCAGCAAGAGCCGCACCGAACTCTTCTCGATGGCACAGCAACGAATGGATGTCGCGCGGTTGAACTCACAGGTGCTCAACGAGTACGCCAACTACAAGACGTGGCTCTTTGCGCGTGGGCTCGAATGCCGAAACGAAGTCGCTTCGGCGGTGAAGAAGGACCCCACCCGCGCGGGCCTGTCGATTGATAAAAACGTCGACCCTGCGCCGATGCTCGCGC
>JANOHG010001309.1:0-2796 GCA_031406375.1 Archangiaceae bacterium
AGCGCTTCATTGTGGGAACCCCGATGGCCCGCTCAGCCGGCCACCAGGTACCTTCAACTCACCGGGGCGAGGTCTCGATCCGGTGCCGAACAGACCACCGGGCAAACCCCCACCCGGGCTGAACTGATCGGCGGGAATGGCGAGCCCATTGTCAGTCGGGTCGCGCATCGTCCCGTCGGCGCCAGCGACAGGATTGGGCACCGGCCGCCCGTTGTCCGCGCGCACGAAGCCAATCGCCGCTGCCCCAGGTGCGCTCGCGGATCCCGCGGCGCCGCCGTTGCGGTCGCTGCCCGGCCCAAGCGAGACGACGTGGGTGACGAGGTCAATGCTCTCGGTCAGCTTGCCTTCCTTCCAGCTGACGGTGAGGTGAACCTCTCGCACCGACTTCTGCAACGTGTCGATCATCGTCTGAAACTGCTGCTGCGCGATTCCGGCGGCGGGGCCCAACGCCGCCAACATCCCGGCTTTTGGATCCCCGGGTGGCGCTCCGGGGGGAGGCTTGCCGCCGCCGAAGAGGCCGGCGATGGCCCCCATTCCAGCGCCTTCCTCGCCCTCGCCGCCGCCGCTGGGAAGGTTGAAGATCGCTGCGATCAATTTATCCGGGCTCAGCCCATTCGTCTTCGGAGCGATCGTCTTCGCCCGCCACTTGTAGCTGGCCCAACCTTCCTCTGAGAAGTCACCGGCCTGCTCGTCGTCGTCCAGCTGAAAGCCCTTGTCGTAGAGCTCTTGCTCGAGGTCGACCATCTTCGAGCGCGCGAGCAACGTCGCGACGGTGAGCTTCTTCGCGTACACGTGCGAGTAGACGGCCTGCGACGTGACCTGCGTAATCGCGACGATCAAAACCGAAAGAATCGCGATCGCGATCATCGCCTCGAGCAGCGTGAACCCCCGCTGTTTCATGACTTGGGCACCTCGAGCTCTTCAGACGCGGTCGCAACCTTTCCGGTCAACGGAGAGACAGACAGCGTCCAGACGTTCGGGCCCTGGCGCACGTAGATTTGCGCTCGTTCGGTATAGCCCTGGGGGAAAAAGTACAGGTACGCGGGGCCGCTCTTCGTCGGGGCACGCAACGACTTCGTCCAAACCCAGACGCGAACCGAGTCGGGCAGGGTGTGCTCGGAAATCTCCTCATTGGTGAAGCTGCTGAACTTCGCAGCCTCGTCGACCCGACTCTTCTCGCGCGCCATCAGTTCCTGCAGCGTGGGCGCATCGTCCGAGTCCGACCGGGTGAACCGCTTGTCGTCGTCATCAAGCCGACTCTTCCTCTTGCGGTCGGACGCTTCCTCGCGCGCATTCTTCTGTTCCTCGTCGCGATTCTTCGCGGCCGTCAGCCCCGACTTCGCGCACTCGGCGCGGTACTTCACGATTCCGCTGTCGCTCTTCTCGGCCGGCAGGTCGAACACCAGCCGGCACGTCTTCCCAGTCAAGTTGGCGGTGTCGTAGAGCGAGCGAATCACACCGGTCAGCTCAGTGGCCGATTCCTTGGCCTTGGCTCCCGTCCGCGACCCAACGCCCATCGCGACTGCTGCAAACAGGACGACGGATACCGCCAAAGCGACCATCAGCTCAATCAGCGTGAAGCCGCGCGTCCTCACGTCACCACCCGCCGCAACGAATCGACAATCATCCATACCAACGCAGCCAGGCCGAGCACGGCGCCAATCTGAACTGGGGTGAGCCCAGTCGTCGATTCGCCCTCACTCGGCTTTTGGCTGCGCTCATTGCTCATTTAGGCGGAGCGACGTCTTTGCTCGAGATGTCTGCGTCGTTGTCGGTGCCGCCCGCCACCCCATCTTTGGTGTAGGTCATGATCACCGGCTTCCCGTTCTCGAGCAGGTAGAGGTACTCTTTGTCCCACGGGTCCTTCGGCATCTTGTCGAGCGCCTGCGAGTCGATGAGCGCCTTCAGCCCGGTGCTCGTGTCTGGGTATTTGCCTTTTTTCGCGTAGTGAATCTTGAGCGCGCTCTCGATGTTCGAGATGTCGATTCGGGCGCGATCGCGCTTCGCGTTCTCGAGGGCAGGAATCACTGCCACCGCTACGGTGGCAGTCAGCACTCCGATGATCGCGATCACGACGATGATCTCGATCAGGGTCATGCCGCGCCGACGCGAGCGGCGATTGCGGCGAACAAGGGCTTCGATGGTTCGGTTCATGGCGGCTCCTTCAAATTAAATAGAACGAAATACCGGTGGCCAATAATCCCACCGCGAGCGCGACGAGCGCAGCAGTCGTCACGCGCTGAATCCAGCGATCAAGAAGTGGGTTCTCGTCGGCAATGAGTTTCATTTGATGCTCGAGTTCATCTGCAGAATTGGCATCAAGATGCTGAATGCGACGAATGAAATCACCCCGCCCATCGCGACAATCATCATCGGCTCGAGCAAGCTCGTCAGCGCTCCGATGCGCACGTTGACCTGCGATTCGTAGCTGTCGGCGACGCTGACCAACATGTCCTCGAGCTGGCCGCTCTTCTCGCCAATCGCTATCATGTGGTAAACCAACGGCGGAAATTCCCCTGATTTCTTCAGCGGAGCGGCGATGCTTTCACCCTCTGAAATTGCATCCTTCGCTTTCTCAATCACCTCGGCCAAGACCGAGTTGGTGATCACGTTCTTGACGATGTCCATCGCGACCAACAGCGGCACACCCGACTTGAGCAAAGTCGCCAGAGTGCGCGTGAAGCGCGCGACCGAGAGCATCCGAACCAGGCCTCCGAAGATGGGCAACCTCAACAACAGGCGATCCCAGGTCGGCTTTCCTGTTTCGCTTCGGGTCCAAAACACCACGCCGGTGAT
>JANOHG010001336.1:0-3322 GCA_031406375.1 Archangiaceae bacterium
GCTTGCAATCATCTCACCCTGACGCAGGTGCGATGCTGGCACTGGCTTGGTTGCTCGGGTGTACGAGTAGCTGGCCTGCAATTGCTCACCTGGCGTTTGCGAGATCTCGCTAGTAATTGCACGCGGCGGCGGCATTACAGACAAGCTCGTCGAAACAATCTCGTTGCTTGTGTAGATTGTTTTACCCATCGACGAATAGGTGTACGCCCAACTTCGGGTCACGTCGGGGAAGCGTTCCGCCTTCGCTGCGAGCTGGGCACGCGTCAGATTGAATCGGTCGTCATGTTCGAGCGTGACCGCGTACAGGACACCTCGCGGCCCCTCGAGTTGCACCTTGTTCATCGGCGCAAGGCTCCCTTGTCTAATCGCAGTCTTCACAACTGCTGGCGCGTACTTCATGTCCCTGGCCTCATCGTACTCAAAGGTGATCTCCCACAACCCGCCGACGCGCTTGACACTCTTCAGCCGATTCTTGATGTATTCGAGCTTGGTCCAGTTTTGGGCAGGCAGCACAAGCGGGTAGGCCAACGGATCGCCCACGTCATCTCCGTCTGAGTCAGCCACCGCATCCAACAACCATTGGCGGTGAAGCGTTCGCGGCTTGGTTCCCTCCGACGTCCATTCCTTACCTGATGCTTTGGTTTGGAAGAGATACCTCATCCCTCCGGACGCCGGCTGGTAGATGAATGCAAGCGCTCCAGTCGAGTTTTCGAAGCGCCAAAGCATGCCACCATGGGTCCCGTCACCCGAGCACTCCTCAACGATTGGGCCCTGAGGGGCCGCGAGCGACATCGGAGCGTCGCCATGGCAAATCGGAAAATCATACGCCTGCCCATTCAGGTGTACCGTGTATCGCCCCGCAATCTCTTCGCCAACCGTGCCTTCCCACTGGTGAGTCCAACCAACCCCCAAAGCGGAAACGACGTGGCTGGCGTTGTTGTAGCGCCGACTAAAGCCGAGCACCGAATCGCGGTCCGGCACCGCAAAGTCTGCGTGCGTGAAGGTAAGGTTTCCGTTGCTAGAATTGACGTCCGAGAATTTCTGCTGCGCTCGTGCCTCGGAATTGACGAGGTCAAACCCGCCGCGAAGGAAGCCCAACGGTTCGACGGACGGTCGTGCGCCGGGCCTCGCCACAGCAACGCTGCGGTAGAGGACAATACCTGCCTCCGGCGTCTGCAAATTGCCATTCGCCATTTTGGCGACGTGAGCGGGCATCACCGTCGCAAAGCGCCGCGTGCCGTCCGCGGACGCGGTGGCCTCACGGTAGAATCCCTGATCTCCCGCGTCAGCGCTTTCGACTGCAAGTTCACCCGTATTGGTAACCTTCGCCTCTCTGAGAACCGTTCCGGGGCCACATTCAGCATCGGTGCATACTCTTACGGTGCCCGCGGATTTCAGGGGGATTTCCGCGACAGTGATTGGAAAGATTGCCATTCCGGCGCGCGACACAGAGCGGCCAATGTTTGCATTGACGCTCGTCGCCCGCTCGAAAGTATAGCTGCTGCCTGAAGCGACGTAGTCGACCCGCTTCGCGAGTCCAAAGAAGTTGAGCCGGTAGAGCGGATTTTCGGCGTTCCCGCTCAAATAGAGCGAGAGGTACAAGACGTCGGACGCGTCGAGAACCTCTTCGAGCGCCTCACCTTCGCATTCGCCGCCGATTTTCTGGGTGGCTGCGTCAAAGGCGACGTTGCATTCCGTGCCCCACTTGTCGCTGCCCACGCGCAGCACCCACTCGCCGCTCAACGTCCCTGCGCGCGAAGGAGGGGATGGCTGGGTCAGCGCCGCCAGGAAGCGGTAGGCAAGGTCATCTTCCTTGGCAGACGCGTTGGGGTCATTGTGCAGGTCTCTCGTCGCGAATCCTCCATCGATCGAAGCGATCGCTTGCACGTTTGACTTCAACTTCATCACGCGGAATTCATGCTCGCGACCGATGTCGAAGCGTTCGACGCGAGCGGCTCCATTCTCGATGCTGCGATAGACGGCCTTGAGCGCAATCGCTCCAGGCGGCACTGGGCCGATGCTGTTGCCGAAGTCGGCCGGCTTCAGGGTCGCTTCCGCATCATCGAGAATACCGTCGAAATTCGTGTCTCGCGTTGCGACAGGGTACCCAACGATGTGCAGGTAGTACGCGGCGGTCGGCAGGTGCGTCAACTCGCCGCCCGACGAAGTCCTCAGGCCGGTTTGGAGATTGACCGAGTTCGCTCCGGGCTTCAACGGGAAGGTTGCCACCTGCGCAGACTCGATGGCGCTTCCCGTCCACCGCACCACTTGCCCGCGAAGCTCTGGCGCCCCACGGGGGACATCGACGATCACCGTTTCGTCTTTCACACATGCGGCGAGCGCTCCAGGCGTCGCGTTGATTGGCAGACTCTCGCAGGGAACTTCAAGCGCGCGGCCCTTCAGGCCGACGTCCGCCAGCAATCCGGCACACCGGCCGCCATCGGAGCCTCCGTCGCGGCTGCAGTTGCCTGATCCGGCATCGAGATCGTCGAAGCCAGCGTCGACGCCAGCGTCGGAAGCCTGAAGCCGCACGCGCCAATGGGTGTCAACTTTGAGGTAATTGTCGCTGGTCGTTGCTCCACCGCCTGCGCGGATCAGCGTAGGTAGCGCTTCCCGCTTGACGCCTTCCTCGCGAGCCTGACGCGCGACACGCACGTCAATTTCCGGCGGAAAGAGGAGCAAGTCGGCCTTGATGCCGACCTCCTGCCGGGCGCAGTGGCTGACAACCGCTGTCAGGTTCCGCTCGTGGATGATGACCCCGCCGTCTGCATCGGCTGGGCAGTAGCCACCATCGGTGACGCTGATGGATGGGACGGTGACGCGCGTCAGGCCCGCGTGCCCACTGCTGTGAGAGATGGCGAACGCCACCAACCGATCGCCGGCCTGCAATCGCAGGAAATTTCCCGGCCTGCATTTCGACGCGAAGTAGGCGCGGTCGTTTGCGCTGCCGGCATCGAGACCGACGCCCTGTGCCGCGAGCGAGAAGCACTGCCGGCGCACGTTCGACTTGAACTGGTCTCTGGGGCCAATCCGAATTCGCTGGAACTCGCCGTGGGGTTCCGACGGCACCCAGCCCGCCACAGCGTCACACGCCCCCTCGTTCAGGCGCCCAACCGCGTATTTCGCGATCGGTATCGAAAGGTCTTCTTCGCGGAAGAAATACACTTCAGTCGAAGTGACGTCGGCCTTCGCAAGAAAATAGAGTTGCTTAATGGTTGTCGGTTTTGCGTCTCATTTAACTCAACTATTTTTTACAATTTATAATTTATATATCATGTGAAAATAAAAGCTCTTAATGTATTGACTTGATGATTTATTTTTA
>JANOHG010000022.1:0-1595 GCA_031406375.1 Archangiaceae bacterium
TCACGTTGTGTCTGGCGGCCTCGGCGTTCGCGGCCGCGCCTGTTCCGGCGAAGTACGACGGCATCGCCCGCCTCGACTTCAACACCCGCGCGATCGAGCGCCACCTGCCGCTGTTCTGGCGCACCGACGGAAACGACAACAAGACGATTGACCCAGACGAGCTGGCCATTCTGTGGACGGACGTCGCGACCCGGCGCGCCGACTGGGTCGACAAAGCCGGCTTCACGAAAAAGTTCGCCGCGGCGTACGCGATTCTCACCAGCGCTTCGACGTGCTCAGGCCGGAAAGGAGGCGACGCGAAGCGCTGTGAGGTGATGCTGCTCGAGCTCTCACAAGGGCGACCGACGCTGGTGGAGAACGAGTTTCCCTTGGCGGATCAAGCGCTGGTGGAACGAATGCAGAAGATCGCGTGGTTGGTCGAAAAAATATACGCGAAGCAGACCGGCGTCGACGGCCACGCGACCAAGTTGGCCAAGGGCGATGACCTTTCGCGCGCGGTCTTCTTCCGCAACCAGAGCCCGTTCTGTGCTGCGCCGAAAACCGAGAATGACCCAACCTGCACCGCGCTCGCGAGCAAACCGCCCAACCTTTCGGGTTTGTACCCAGCGGATTTGCAGGCCGACAAAGAGTTCTGCGCCAAGCTCGAGAAGCAGCCGAACAGCAAAGAGCTGATGGATCATTTCTCGGTGGTGACGAAGGACAAGAAGGACACCTTCAAGGCGGTGCCATACACCGTCGCGTACAAGAAAGAGATGGATGCGATTGCCACTGAGCTCGAGGCGGCTGGCAAAAGCATCGAGTCGACCGAGGTCGCTTTCCGCGCCTATCTGACCGCGGCGGCGAAGGCGTTTCGCACCAACGACTGGGAACCGGCGAACGAAGCCTGGGTGGCGATGGGCGCAGAGAACTCGAAGTACTACCTGCGGGTCGCTCCGGACGAAGTGTACTTCGAGCCATGCGCGTGGAAGGCGGGCTTCGCGATGCAGTTCGCGCGGATCAACAAAGACAGCCTCGAGTGGCAGCGCAAGCTCGAGCCGGTGAAAGCCGAGATGGAGAAGGCGTTGGCGGGCCTGGCGGGAGCTCCGTACAAAGCGCGCGATGTCACTCATAACAAACTGCCCGATTTTATCGACGTGGTGCTCAACGCCGCAGACCAGCGCAACCCCCATGGCGCGACCATCGGTCAGTCGCTGCCGAACTGGGGCGCAGTCGCAGACAAGGGCGGTCGCACCGTTGCGATGACGAACCTCTACACCGATGCCGACAGCATGGCCGCATATAAGGACCAGATTGCATCGATGTTCTGTGCGAGCACGTACGCGAAGGCCGACACGACGCCGCAAGGCGGTTTGATGAGCACCGTGCTCCACGAGGCCGCGCACAAGCTGGGCCCGTCGGCCGACTACACGGTCAGCGGCAAAAAGGACGACGAGGTGTTCGGCGGCCAACTGGCGGCGACGTTGGAAGAGCTGAAGGCGCAGACGTCGGCGATGTTCATCGCCGACTGGCTCGCTGAGAGGAAGGTCATCACTTTGGAAGAGGCTGAGAAGGCTCACGTGCGTGACATCGCGTGGGGCTTTGGGCACATCTCGCGG
>JANOHG010001262.1:0-1968 GCA_031406375.1 Archangiaceae bacterium
ACCGGTTCGAGCCGATGCCGTGGCGGTTGGGGTTTGCTCCCGTCAACAGCGTCACATGGCCAGCCGCGGTCACTGTTTCGGCATAGTCGTAGCGCGCGGTGGGAAAGGTGGCGCCATCTCTCACCATCGTCAGCAGGCCACCCTTGAGCTTTGGCCGGCTGCGCAAAAACACATCGGATCCGAATGCATCGACGGCGATGAACACGGTCAGCTTCGGGGGCTTGGCAAACGCGCTGACCGCCGTGCCCAACACCGCGATCTGCATCACCGTGCGCAAGGTCACCCAGCCACACGAAAAATTCATGGGTGCACTGTGCTGAGAAAGTGGCGGGGCGGACAGTGAAAAGTGTGTTACTCGCTGCTCGCAACGATGGAGGTCGAAGCTCGCTTGAGGGTGATTTACGGCGACACCGATCAGATGGGAGTCGTTTACTACGCCAACTACTTTCGCTATTTCGAGTTTGCCCGCAGCGAGTACTTTCGCGCACACGGCGGCTCGTACGTTGATGTCGAGAAAGCAGGGCACCGCCTGCCTGTCTTCGAAGCGTCGTGCAGCTATCGCGCGCCCGCGCGGTACGACGATCTGCTGATCGTCAAAGTCACAGTGACCGAACTGCGCCGTGCCTCACTCACCTTCCGTTACGAAGTTCGCAAGGAAGGTGACGACGCGATTCTCGTTACCGGCCAAACTTCCCACGCTTGCATCAACGAGGAAGGCCGCCCCACTGCTCTGCCCGAGCAGGTCATTCGTTTGCTGAAACCGTAATTGCCAAAAGGACCCCGAAATGGATCGCAACCTTGCGCTGGAAGTCGTTCGCGTCACCGAAATGGCCGCCATCGCGTCGGCGCGCTTGATGGGCCGCGGAAACAAAGACGAATCAGATCAGATGGCGGTGGACGCGATGCGCAAAGCATTCGATTCGCTGCAGATAGACGGCACCGTCGTCATCGGCGAGGGCGAGCGTGATGAGGCGCCGATGCTCTACATCGGTGAACGGGTCGGCAAAATGGGTCCGGGTACAATTCCGGTCGACATCGCGCTTGATCCGCTTGAGGGCACGAACCTCTGCGCCTTCGGCCGTCCCGGGGCGATCTCGGTGATCGCGATCGGTGCGCGGGGGATGCTGCTCAACGCCCCCGACACGTACATGCAGAAGATCGCCGTCGGCCCTTCGGCAAAGGGTGCGATCGATCTGTCGAAATCGCCGACTGAGAACCTGCAGAACATTGCGCGGGCGAAGAAGCGCGAGGTCCAGGACCTGACGGTGATCATTCTCGACCGTGAGCGCCACGTCGAATTGATTCGCGAAGTGCGTGAGGCTGGAGCGCGGGTGCGGCTCATCGAAGACGGCGACGTCGCTGGCGCAGTCGCGACCTGCTTCGAAGAAACGGGAGTCGACGTGCTGATCGGCACTGGGGGTGCTCCTGAGGGCGTGATCGCCGCAGCAGCGGTGCGGTGTGTAGGCGGCGAGATGCAGGGTCGGCTCAAGCCCCGCAACGACCAGGAAGTCGCGCGCGCTGCAAAGATGGGCATCGTCGACATCGACAGGATCTACACCGCTGACGAGCTCGCCAAAGGAGAGGTGATGTTCGCCGCTACCGGCGTCACCAGCGGCGACTTTCTGAAGGGTGTTCGGTTTTTCGGCGGAGGGTGCGAAACCCATTCGGTGGTGATGCGCAGCAAGACCGGCACCGTTCGCTACATCACCTCGACCCATCGGTTCGATAAGAAGCCTGGCTACGTTGTCTGAAGTTCCGTCCGAAGCTCACCCAACGAGGCAACCCCACATGGCAGGCGCGACCCGTTCAATTGTGATCAACGCTTCGATGGAGAAGCTGTTTTCGATCATCACCGACTACGAGAAATATCCGGAGTTCCTTTCCGAAGTGAAGAAGGTTCGCCTCACCAACCGGAAGGGGAACGAGGTTGAGGCGCACTACGAGGCCGAGATCGTCAAGACCATCAAA
>JANOHG010000107.1:0-5958 GCA_031406375.1 Archangiaceae bacterium
GCAGCCGCGGCGCCGACGCGTGCGGGCATGTCGAAGCCGACCCAAACGACGGTGGCAAGCTTCGGCGTCGCTCCGACGAACCAGAGGTCCTTTTCCGAGTCGGTGGTGCCTGTCTTGCCGATCGCGGGCCCAAGATACCCAGCCTCACCCGCGACTCCACGGGTGGCGCCGCCGGTGCCGTGCTCAATCACCAGCCGCATCAGGTCACGGGTCAACGCTGCAGCTGTGGGCTCGAGCACGACTTCGAGGGGCTTGGGTGGGCCAACCCGTTGAGAGCCAGCCGCGTCGACCGCGCGGATGATCGCAGTACCTTCGACCCGTCGTCCGCCGTTGGCGATCATCGCGACGAACTGCGCCATCTCGAGCGGAGTCACCTCGGCTTGGCCCAACGCCAGCCCCATCTCGACCGGGAATGCACGGGTGTCGAAGCCGCTCTTGCGCGCGAAGTCGATCAACGGCTGCGGGCCCCCGAGCGCTTCGAGCAGGGAGGCAGTGGCGATGTTTTGCGACCACGCCAGGCCTTCGGCAAGACACGCGGTGACGGTCGCTTCGCCTGAAACGTTGGTCGGGCGCCAGCGGCCCGCGGCGGTGTGAAAGTCACGGGGGCTGTTGGGCTGTGTCGACGCGGCGGTGTACTTCGAGGTTCCCTGCGGAGTCTTCGTCGAGAAGGCGAGCGCATAGACGAGGGGCTTGAAGCTGCTGCCGGGTTGGCGGTGGGCCTGAGTCGCGCGGTTAAACCCCGACACCGTCGATCCACTGCCTCCGTAGACCGCGCGAATCAGGCCCGACTGAACGTCGAGCGCAATCCCGACCGTCTGCAGCGTGCCTCTTTTCGCTGCGACCAGCGCCTCGTAGGTGCGCGTCTTCGCCGGGAAAAGCGATTCGGCTTCCTGCTGCATCAACAGATCCACCGAAGTCTCGACGATCAGCCCCGCGCCATAGACGACGGCGGACGGCAACTGAGCTTCGAGCTTGGCGCGCACCACCGAGACGAACGCGGGAAACTTGCTCGGCATTGGCGGGGGCTTTGCGAGGACGATGGGCGTGACCAATGCGGCCTTCACGTCGTACCCGTACAGTTTTTCCATCTCGAGCAGCAGACGATTGCGGCGCGCGAGACAGGCTTCGGGGTTTCTATCTGGTGCCAGCTTTCCCGGGCCGGGAAGAATCGCCACCAGCGTCGCGGTTTGCGCGAGATCCAGCTGGCGGATGTCCTGGTCGAAGTAATGGCGTGCGGCTTCAGCGAAGCCTGCGACCGAGAACGTGCCGCGCTGCCCGAGGTAAGGAGCGTCGAGGTACATCTGCAGCACGGCATCTTTTCCGAGCGCTGCGTCGAGCCCCATCGCAAGAGCCATCTCGCGCAGCTTTCGCGAAATCTTTTTTTCACTGCGCTGCGACAGGTTGCGTACCACCTGCATCGAAAGCGTGCTGCCACCTTGGGAATACTGGCCGTCCTTCGAGTTTGCGAAGACGGCCCGTGCGAGCGAGGTGAAGCTGACACCCGAGTGAGAACGGAAGTCGCGATCTTCCGAAGCGAGGATCGCGTCGGTCAGCTGCTTGGGCGCCTGCGCGAGGGGCAGATGGGTTCTCAGCTCGCCGTCGGATCCAATCAGCACGGCGAGTTGCACCGGTTCCAGGGAAGTTCCGTCACGGGGAATCACCCGCTTGGTTTTTTCGCAGAACGTCCCTGGCTGATCTTCCTTGGTGACACAATTCTCGAGGTATCCGCGGCTCTTCGCTTCGGCGATGCGTCGCTTGGGGCTGAGCGTATCCAGCGGCAGCGCTTGCGAGAAGATGCGCGCCGGAAAGCTCCAGCCCGGATGCGCAGCCTCGAAGTTTGCGTGGGCGCGCCCGAGCTCAGCGCCCTCTTTCATCCACGAAGACCAACCCAGCGCCAGCCCGAGCAGCACCAGGGCAAAGGCTATCGCCAGCCCGCGGCGCCAACGCTGAACGTTGACAGAAGCAATCACACCCGTCACGTAACCCACGAGGCCCAGGTGTGTTGGTTTCTTCGGGCGGTCGTTCAAGGTGCCAACGCCCCCTTGCTCGAAGCCCGCCATGACCTCGTGGGTGACGCGGATTTCACGGTGCGCAGCTCGAGCAGGCTCAACGCCGTGCAGCCCCTCGAAGCGACGACCCACACCTGTCGCGCCGAGGTTCGTCGCGCGAGCTCCGTTTCTGCCGACGGAACGACGCGAGGAAGCGGGTCAGAACGAACCTCCGACGACCGCTGTCGCGCCTGCCGACGTTGGAATGAGAGCAACGCCCACCTCACAACGCATGAGCAGCATCCAGACGACGGTGGTCGCGATCGCCACTGCGCCGCCGATGAGCAGGCCCAGACCCGCGCCCTCAAACGTGCGGCCGTTGGAAGCGGTCGTGGTGATTTCGTCTGCCGACAGAGCCTGTGTGCGCAGTTGCGCGGCGTGACCCTTTGACAAGCCGAAGAGTACCGCTCCGCCGATCGCAGTCCCGCCTCCGATGATTGCCGGCACCCACCGGACGACCGGTGTGCCCGTCGAAACCTGAGCGGAAATTGTCATTGGGCTCTGCGAGCGTTGCCCAAGCGAAAACGCGGTGCGCATTCTCGTGAGCAGCTCGGGCGCCTGAGCGTCCAACCAATCCTGCAAGGCATCGGCGTCTTTGAGTCGGTGGGTGACGGTGGCTATCTGCGTCCCGTCGGTCGCCTTCAGCATTCGCAGCGTGGCTGTGATGCTCGAGCCTGACTGCGCAAAGGTGCCCGAGAGAATCGCGTCCACTCCGAGTGCTCCAGCGAGCTCTGCGAGGCACGAGCTCTCGGCTTCATTGCAACCCAACAGCTGCTTTTGCCGCTCGAGGCCGAGCACCTGCGCGATGTCCTTGCTGGTAATCAGCACAAAATCGTCATCCCGCCCAAGCAGGGTCACGAAGTGCTCCGCCCAGGCTTCACCCAACCCACGCTCGATTCCGATGACGGTGAAGCCTGGAACTGCGACTTTGATAGGCGCAGCGCACAGCAGAAGCGCACCAAGAGTTGCAAGCATGCGGCGAGCTTAACCACGCGCGGCCGCGCGGTGAGTGTAGATCGCCGCTACCCACCGGCTTCTGCGCCTCGGTGCGGCGCCGCCTTGGGCAGCCCAGCCTCTGGACATACCGCCGCCGCGGCAGCTAAGCGGTGAGCACCTATGGAGTCGATCTGCCGACGTGAGACGTTAGACCTGTCGGTGACGCGTCACCAGGTGTCTGCCCGGGCCGTCGTCGCGCTCGGGCTGATGATGTTGTTTTACCTGCTGGCGTTTCTCTTCGCCGCAACGTTCGGTCTGGCCGGCTACGCCTTGCTTGGTCACGGGACCGTGCCCGGTGTCTTGGCTGGTGTGGCGTTCGCGGTAGCAGCTGTGGTGGTGGTGGGGTCGATGGTTCCACGCGGCGGCCGGTTTGTTGCTCCCGGCCCCGAGCTGAAACGCGCTACGCACGCGGCGCTGTTTCGTGAGGTCGAGCAGCTCGCCGAGGATACCGGGCAAAAGATGCCGGACCGCATCTATCTGCTGAATGAGGTGAATGCGTTCGTCGCGGACTATGGCGGAGTGCTCGGTCTTGGCAGCCGGCGCGTGCTCGGCATCGGTTTGCCGCTGCTGTGCGCGCTCGACAGACAGGAACTCCGCAGTGTTCTCGGCCACGAGTTCGGTCACTTCTGCAACGGAGACACGCGGCTGGGGGCTTGGGTGTATCGCGGCCGCCGCGCGATGATCACCGCTGCGAACAACCTGGGCGGGGTCGCGCGCGCTCTCGGATCCTTCGGCGTCGTCTTCGAGCTGCTCACGCGGCCGTTCACCCTGTATGCGACGAGTTTCCTGCGCTTCACACAGAACCTCAGCCGCCGCCAGGAACTCGCCGCCGACGAGGTCGGAGCGAAGCTCGCCGGGACCGCCTCCACCGTCTCTGCCCTGCGCGCCGTCGAAGTCTGCTCCGTCGCCTTCGAGGCCTACTTCCGAAACGAGCTGATGCCCTTGATTCAGGTCGGCTGCCTGGCTCTGGTCGCCGAGGGTTTTCGCCGGTTCCTCAAGACCGCTTCGGCGCGCCGACTGATCGCGCAGGTGGAGACTGAGCCAGGCAAGAAGGCCGATGCACTCGATTCTCATCCGTCGCTGACCGAGCGCGTGTTGGCGCTACAGGCGGTCGCGGGGCCGCGCCGGGGTCGCGACGATCGCCCGGCTGCTGCGCTGCTCGATGAGTTGCCCGGCTACGAGCTCGCACTCGTACAGGGGATGCTTGAGGACTCGAAACCCGGGCTGAAGCTCGTGACGTGGAAAGAGGTTGGCAAGGTGCTCTCTGACCAGTGGCACAGCATCGGGGCCGACGTGGCAGTCGCCTATCGCTCGCGAACCTTCGCTGAGCTTCCGGTCGATCCGAAAGAGCATCGCGCCCTGCTGGGCCGGCACAGCCGCAAGGAGGTGTCTGGAGTGAGCGAAGAGGAGCTTCGGGATTGGGCGGGCTGGGCCCTGATGCACCTGGTGTTCGCAGGCCTCCTCGCTGCTGGGCTGCGCTGCGAGTCGATGCCCGGCGAGCCGGTGCGCTTCTCAGACGACCGTCGCCAGCATTTCGAGCCCGCTGAGGTCGTCTACCGCCTGCTTCGCGGCGCGATGAACCGTGAAGACTGGCGCACGTTCTGTCGCGATACCGGCCTGGCGCGGGTCGACATCGAGACGCTCGCCGCACACAGCCCCCACTACAAGGTCGAGCGCAAGCTCGCCGAGGCCTGACCGGCTGCTGCATGCCCGTCGGCGTTGCCAGCGGAAAATCGCCGTGGCCAGGCAGCCGCTCGCGCACTTTGCGTTTTCTAAGGTGATCGATCGCCAGCCGAGTACCGACCCGATAGATCCACGCGATCAGCTCGTCGGGGCGATCGAGCAGGTCAGGCGCGCTTTGCCAGAGCTTGATGAACGCTTCTTGTGCGACGTCGACTGCTTCGCTTTCGCTGCCGAGAATCCGCCGCACCCGCGCGGTGATGACTGGGAAGCATTCGGCGTATGCGGCTTCGAGCCGGTCGTCGTCGTGAGATTGCATCGGGAAACTCAGAACCTCGTACACCATCAATTTGCCAACGCGTGAAGGCGGCCAGACCGGTCACGACGCCGTCGGTTTTGGCGAAGGGTTTGAAATTGCTGATTTGCAGCCGACGTAAGCCTTCAGCGACAACGATCAGTCGTCCCCGCAGTGTTCACAATTGAGTTGCACGCGAGAATGAGTTCGCCGCCTAAGCAGACGAGGTTCCCCTGGTTGCAGGTCCTCAGCGTTCCAGTGGCTCCGCAGCCAGGGTAGATCGCTGTGCTCCATCCAGCAGAGGACGTACATGAGACGATGGGAGAACAGCTGCCACCCGAACAGCCGTTCAACGGGTACTCATGAGTCGGACCGCCGCTGCAATTGTAGTCGAACGCGAGACTCGAACACGAACCCGGAACCGAGGTCGAGAAGTATGCCGTCTGATTGGGCCGAACGTTGGAGTTGGAATCACAACAATCGCCTGAGGGCTTGGTCGTCGTCGCCTCTCCCGTGTCGCCGCAATCACTGTCGGTTGAGAGAACAGTTGTTGAGAGGCGATAGCCGTCGTTGTCTGCGTCGACGTAGCATTGTTCGCGGCCATCACAGTTCTGATCACGTTCGTCTCCCGGAATCTCGGTGACGCCGGGATTGAACGCTGCGCTGGTGTCGTCGCAATCGGTGTTGCTGGTTGAGTGCCCAGCCGGAGGCGTGTTGCCGCAGAATTGCAGCGCCATGCCGGCGCCAAACGAGTCGGAATCACCATCGACGTAGTATGTGGCGCAAACGTTGCTCGCACACTGGCAAGCCGCGGTACAGGCGCTCCAGAGTTCGTGCTGAGTCGTCCGGTCAAGTTCGTGCTGTCGTGAAGCGGACCGAGCGGCCTTGCTGATCGCCTGGCATGGAAAGCGCGAGGCCGTTGACCGCTTGAAGCATGGC
>JANOHG010000124.1:0-2379 GCA_031406375.1 Archangiaceae bacterium
CGAGCTGAAGCGCAAGAGCCCCGGGGGTAAGCCCGTCGCCACCTACGGAAACGAGACGATTACCGACGCCGAGCTCGCCGCTCGCTTCGCTGAGCTCAACCCGTACACCCGCGCCCGGTACCAGACGCTCGAGCAGAAGCGCGAGTACCTCGACGGGCTGGTGCGCTACGAGCTGCTCGCCCGCGAGGCCGCCCGCCGCAATCTGCAAAATGACCCTGAAGTCGTCGAATCGATGAAGAGGGTGATGGTGCAGCGGCTGATTAAAACCGAAATTGAAGAGAAGCCGGGCACCATCAGCGCCGATGCAATCAAGACGTACTACGACGCCCACCAGACCGATTACGTCAAACCAGAGATGACGCGGCTTCGGCACGTCTTCCTCAAGACCTTGAACCGAGCCAAAGCCGATGACACACTAAAAAAGGCGCTCGCGCTGGCTCCTCTCGACTACGCCGCGTTCTCGCTGCTCGCCCGTGAGACCTCCGAAGAGCCGCGCACCCAACCCATCGAAGGCGACTTGCGCTTTCTCACCGATGACGAGCTGACCAAGCAATATGGCGCCGAGCTCGTCACGGCCGCCGCCGAGCTCAAGCAGATTGGCGAGGTCTACCCGAAGCTCGTCGAGACGAAGACCGGCTTCCACATCATCAAGCTCGAGGGCCGTCAGGTCGCGCTCAACCTGGCGATGGACCAGGTGAAACAGAGCATCGAGTCCACGCTCGCCAATGACAGCAAGATGGAGCGCTACCGTGCCTTCCTCGAAGGGTTGAAGAAGGGCGCTGAACTGAAGGTCGACGAGTCCGCGCTCGCTTCAGTCGTGGTGGATCCCCGCGCGCCGATGGTACCCAGCGGTGCCTCGGGGGGCTTCGTGCCTCCGCCGGCGCCTCCGGAGAAAGCCGACCGGTGAAGCTTCGGGACGCAATCGTGCTGGTCGCTTTGACGGGCTGCCCCGAGCAGGCCAAACCCACTCTCGAGCCAACGGTGATCGCCACGGTGAACGGCGCGGTCGTCTCGCGCTCGGACTTCGAACGGGAGCTCTCACGTGAGCTGCAGGCGCTCGAAGGAAGTCCGCCCCGCACGCCCGAGCAGATTGAGCCATACAAGCAGACCCTGCTCGAAACGATGATTGAGCGAACCCTCTTGCTCGAGGCTGCCCGTGAAGCCGACGTCGTCGTCTCACCAGAAGAGGTGGATCGCCGCGTGCTCGCGCTGGCGTCCGAATACCCCGCTGAGAGCTTCGACTCGGCACTCGCGCAGGGCCAGACGACCCGCATCGAGCTGACCCGCACCACGCGCACACAGCTGACGATTGAGAAGCTCTTCGCTGCTAAGGTCTACGCACGAATGGCGGTCACCGAGGACGCGATTCGCCGCGAGTTCGAAGAAAAGGCCGACGAGTTTCAGGACCCCGAATCGGTTCATGCTCAGCAAATCGTGGTGAAGGGTCTCGACGAAGCCAAGCGGCTTCAGTCACAGCTCTACGCGGGAAAGAAGTTCTCGGAGCTCGCGCGCCGCTACTCGCTTTCACCTGATGCCAAGGTGGGCGGTGACCTGGGCTTTGTCACCCGTGGGGTGATGCCTTCACAGTTCGATGACGTCCTCTTCCGGTTGAGTGTCGGGCAGGTGTCGGACGTGGTCTCGACCGACTACGGCTTTCACCTCTTCAAGGTGCTCGAGAAGAAGCCGCCTCGAAAGAAAGAGCTGATCGAAGTGCGCGCCACCATCGAACAGCGGCTGTTGGCGCAGCTGAAAGAGGAAGGCCAGCGCGACTTCGTCAAAGCGCTGCGCGCGAAGGCAGACGTGAAAGTTAATGAGCAGGTGTTGCTGACCGTCACAGGACGACCAACCAGCGTCCGGCAGGTGGAGCCATGAAACAGATTCTCTTCTTCGCAGCGTTGGTCCTTCTCGCCATTCCGGCGCGCGCCGAGCTGGTCGACCGGGTCGCCGCGGTCGTCAACCGCGACATCGTCACCCTCTCAGAGGTCGAAGCGCGGGCCGCTCCTGAGCTGCAGAAGGTGGCCACCGAAGCCGATTCATCGAAGCGGGCCGAGCTGCGCAAGCAGGTGCTCAAGCGCTCGCTGGATGCGTTGGTCGGCGAGAAGCTGATGGAGTCACAGCTCAAAGAGCTGAACATCGAGGTCGCCGATGCTGAGATTGAGCTCGCGATCGACGACGTGAAGAAGCAGAACAACATTGACGGCGCGCAGTTCGAGCAACTGCTGGCTTCCGAGGGCTATACGCTGGCCACCTACCGTTCGTTCATGCGCAAGCATCTGGCGCGAATGAAGCTGGTGAACCTCAAAGTCCGCAGCAAGGTGAAGGTGAGCGAAGAGGACATCAAGGCCTAGTACCAACGTGGCGCAAAGGCCGAATCGGAGG
>JANOHG010000126.1:0-7205 GCA_031406375.1 Archangiaceae bacterium
GCGCGAGACTGAACTCGATCAGGCTTCACGAGGGAACCTCAGTGAACTATCTCGTTTGGCGGAGGCCCCGGATCAAGGAGGACGACCGAAGGCCCAGATCACCGCGAATTTGGCAGGATGGCACGGCACGAACTCTGGGGCTCGAGGGGCAGTGGTGGGGCAGTGGGTTCTGCGACGGGACCAACGTGCTGTTGCGGTTCGACGCGCGCGGGGTGCATCGCGTGCTCGAGGCGTCCACCGGGTGGGTGAGTCAGCCGGTGCTGTCGGTCGATGGTCGGTGGCTGGCGTGGGCGCAGGGGCTGTTCGACACCGATGTCTACCAACTGCGCGTGCGTTGACTGGATCGCCGATACTCACGCGGTGCGAATTCTCATTCTGATCTCGGTAGTGTCCGCAGTGGTTGCCTGTTCTCCCCAGCCCGTCGACGCGGATGGAGGAGGCGGCGGTTCAGCGGCCGGCGGCGGTTCGGCGCCCGGTGGAGGCACTGGAGGCGGCGGTGGCACGGCGACCGGTGGTGGAGCCGGTGGTGGAGCCGGTGGTGGAGCGGGCGTTGGAGCGGCAGGCGGCGCAGGAGGCGCAGGAGGCGGCGCGGCGGGCGGATCCTTCGCAGGCATCGATCCGATCGCCGACGCGGGCCCGGCGACGGTGATCAGCCTCGGGTTCCAGTTCACCGAAGGTCCGCAGTGGATGCCGGCGCTCGGGCGGCTGCTCTTCAGCGACATCCCGGCAAATCAAATCAACCAGCTCGCACCGCCGAGCACGATCACCTCGTTCCGCAACCCCAGCGGAAACGCGAACGGGCTCGCGCTCGCGCCCAATGGAGATCTGATCATCTGCCAGCACCAGGGCCAGGTGATTCGCCTGCGCCCCGACGGCGGCACCTCGACCGTCGCCGCGGGCATCGATGGCGGAACGCTCAACTCTCCGAACGACGCGATCGTCCGCAGCGACGGCACCATCTACTTCACCGACCCGACCTACGGCGGCACCGGCACCCTTGGCTTCCGCGGCGTCTACCGCGTCACGCCTGCCGGCCTCGTCACCCTCGTCTTTGCGACCGCGAACGGCCAGCCCAACGGCATCGCGCTCTCTCCCGATGAGTCGGTGCTCTACGTCGCCGACTCTCAGCTCTCGGAGGTTCGCCGCTACGACGTCGCCACCGACGGCACCACCTCGAACGGCGCCCGCTTCACGCTCACCAGCGCCGGCGCTCCGGGCGGAGGCGGAGGCGACGGCATCACCGTCGACGTCAACGGCAACCTCTACGTAACGACCTCCGTCGGCGTGAAGGTCTACCGCCCCGACGCTGGCTACGTCGGCCGCATTGTCATGCCCCAGGAACCCGCGAACTGTGCGTTCGGTGATGCCGACGGCCGCACGCTCTACGTCACCGCGCGCACCGGGCTCTTCCGCGTACGGCTCAACGTGCCCGGGAAGTACTGACCTCCAGAGTGTCACGCTGGCGTGTCGTCACGCGCGCCTGACAGCCGCGCGCCTCTCGCCGCAGCGTCCAGACGTTGGTGCTACCTCTCTGCAGATGGCGATGACGCGACGAGAGTTGCTGGGTGGTTTGGCCGGGACAGGCGCCGCCGAGCTGTTGATGCCGCGGGCGCACGCGCAGGGCACGCCGGCTCCAGTCTTCCCGACGATTGCGTGTCAGCGATTTGACGATGTCTTTCGTTGCTTTGGGGCCGACGCGAGACCTGATCTCTTCCAGGGTAGCGACAGTGCGCCGCTCTCGTTCCCATTCCGAGAAGAGCTGTACTTCCCGCCTCGAGAGAGACGTGCTGTAGATTGCCAACGTTTCATGGGTGTTTTCTTCCACTTTGACGGGGGTAATCTACAGCATCCTGGCGACCGTTGTAGATTGGCCAGGACCCACCAGCCGCCGGCCACCGCGAGGACGAGGGCGGCGGCCGCAGATGCGAGCATTTGATTCGACTTCAGGCGTGTCTCCTTGATTGAGGCGCGCCGGTTTATACCAGCCATGAGGATTGAGAGGACTCGTGCGTTGAGCCTCCTCAGTCGCCGAGCGCCGCGTATTCGCCCTGCTTGCCGAAGTTGATCTTGATGCTGCGGACGCCGGAGTCGGGCATCTCGGCGGCGACGGCCTTGGCGATCGCGGCGATCGCGGCGGTGATCTTCTTCCGCTCCGCCGGGCCGAGCTCCTCGTATTCCTTGGGGAGCGGCAGCTCGATGCTCACCTTCCCGCTCCGCGCCGCCTTGCCGATCCGCTCGGCGATCGCGCTGGCGAGCGCAGCCGGATCCGCGGAGTCGCCCGCGGTGACGCCCTTGGGCCGCAGCTGCTCCGCGGTCACCTGCGAGGCGCCCTGGGTCACCGCGCGCCGCATCACCTCGGCGTCCACCGACGGCTCCGGCGCGCTCGTCTTCTTGGCCGGCTTCTTCTTGTCGAGATCGACCTTCACCCCGACGCCGATCATCCTCTCGTCCGGCCCGGCGCTGCCCTTGACCACCACGTCGACGGGCCCTTTCCCGTACGACACCTGCCCGGACACGGTCCCCGTGCGCTTCCCCTCGCCGTCGATCGAGCCGTTTCCCTGCACGGCGATCTTGGTGTTCGGGTTGAGCTGGAGGTTGACGCTCGCCGAGCCCGAGTCGGCGCCCGTCTGCACGTTGCGGCTGCCGTTCGCCGCGATGGTGACTGGGCCGACCTTCGCGGTCGCTCCGGCCGAGACGGTCTCGACGCCCTTGTCGTTGGCCGTCACGCCGCCGGAGACCGAGTTGTCCGTGCCCACCTTGACCTTCGCCGACCCCTTCTCGAACCCGTCGCCGCCTCCCGTCGCCTCCACCCCGAAGCTGCCGTATTTGCCGAAGCTCCTCCCGACTCCGCCGGTCGCCTTGGCCTTCTCGAAGCCGGGCTCGAAGCGGGTGCCGAGCTTGAGGTCGAAGCCCTTCAGCGTCTTGCTCAGGTCGGTCGGGATCCCCAGCTTCTGCAGCCCGGCCGAGCCTTGCGTGTACGCGACGCCGGCGGCGACGCCGACGCCTCCCGCCACCAGCGCCGCGTAGGCCGCCGGGTTCTTCTTCTTTAGGTGATTGACGAGGGCGGCGCCGATCTTGCCGCCCGCCGCACCGAGATCCGCGAGGGTCGTCTTCGCCGGATCGATATCCAGCTTCTTGCCCAGCTTCGTCTCCAGCTTCTTCAGCTCGCCCTGCACGAACGCCGCGGCGTCGGACGACAGATCCCCGAGCGGGATCTGCTTGAAGGCCTCAACCACCGCCGCCTTCTGCTCCTTGGTGAGCGCGTCCCCGGGTTGAACGAGCTTGTCTTTTCCGCCGGCGAGCTGGGCGGCGCTGAGATTGTTGAACGGTGGCTGGATCTTGGGCGACATGGGCTCGTCCTCGAGCAACCCCGGCGCCAGCCGGAGAGGCTTGAAACTGCGGGGTTGTGTGTGACTTCGATGATGACGCTCGATTCTCACGAAATGAGGAGTCTTGTTGCTGGAAAGCGACCGTGGAATGGGCCGAGCTTGCGGAAAGATGGAAAGATCGAATCTGCCCTACATGACAACGACTTGAAGGCGACCGAAGGTGAGCGGAGTGCTGGAACGGTCCTCGGTCGCGGGCGAAGCAGGTCCGGCTTTCAGCGCCGCCAGACCAAGGAATGGCGCTGTGGACGTTCTCGCCATTCGCCCGCTACGCCAGTTCAGGCTGGCGTACCTTTGTTTCGGTTTTGAGCGATGTGCCCAGTGCGAGAGTTCGCGTCGGGCTGGCGCCGCAGGAAGCCGCGATCCGTGTAGCGGCACGCGCCCTTGAGGCCTGGCGTTCGAACTTGTGAAGGCCGACGGCGGCGCCGACAACTGTTCGCCGAACGCGTACACTGTCTCCGCCGCACTGGCATTCGCGGTCCATTGGCGGGCCTCTGCCCCCCTAGCGCCCCTTGCTTGCGATGGCCCCAATTCGCTGCGTAAGGTGATCGCTATGACCAAAATTTCTCCTCGAATCCTTCGGATGGAATCGAAGGCGCTGGCCAACGACGGCAAGATCAGCGTGAAGGAAGCCACAGCGATCCTCGGCGCGGCGAGCAGCCCGGACGAGCGCAAGGCCGTGCAGCAGATGCTGGCCAGAGATGGCTACATCGCGGCAGGCACCCAGCGACCCCAGCATGCGCATACCCACCACGCCGACAAGCCCTCGGCCCCCCAAACGGGCTCCAAGCCGGCACCTACCTTTGACCCGCTCGGCTACGACTCCTCTGCGTACGACGTGAAGCCGAAGGGCGAGTACCAGACCCGAGAAGACACCGATTCGACTTTGAGCGCGAAGATGTCCCAGGGCCACGAGATCAAAGGCGCACCGGGCGTGACACTGAGCAATGAGGAGTACATCGTCGCGGGCAACGCACTGGAGCACGTAGCCAACAACCCTGACGCGTGGGGAAAAGAAACCGACGTCAAGGTGACGATCGACGGGAAGAGCCGCAACGTCACCGTGCGGCTCAATTGGACCGGCAAGGTCGAGGCCGAGGTGCTGCCCGACACCGGCAAGTGGCAGCCGGCGAAGACCTTCAAGAACGCCGCGGAGGCCGCCAAGGCGCTGAAGAAGGACTTCGGCGTCAGCGTGACGGGTGCAGGCAAACAACTCGACACCAACTGGGTCGGCGAGTCGAAGAAGTTCACCAAGGATGAGCTCGAGAAGATCTACGACGGTCTCTCTCGCCTCAACGACACCGAGAAAGCATCGGTGAAGGGCGTGAGCCTGGTACGAATCGGCGCGTTCGTCGACGACTCGGCCGGAATGTTCGAGAGCGGCACCAGCGTGAAGAAGGGCGTCACCAGCCGCAACGACCGCCTCGTCTTCGCCGACCACACCTTCGAGCCCGACAAGACCGGCTTCGTCGGCGGAAAGGACAACGCCGCGCCGCGGAGCATGGAGACGATCACCCACGAGATTGGACACGCGGTCGAGACCGGTGACCTGCGCAAGGCGAACGTGGCCGACGCGAATGCGATCAACGCAGCGAACAAGGAGATGAAGAAGCCCTGGAAGGCGCTCAACACCGCGCTCAACAAGCTCGACACCAGCAATCCAGAGGGCGAGGCGCTGTCGACGCTCGCGCAGGACGCGCGGACCGCGCTCGACGAGCTGCGGCTGAACAACGACCCGACGTTGACCGCGCAGCTGCGAGAGGCCGCGACCGCCGCCGTCGCGGCCGCGAAGGAAGCTGCGCAAGCGGTGCCCGAGAAGCAGAAGGCGAAGGCCGCCGCGGTGATGAAGGGGGTCGATGGCATCGCCAAGGTCGCCACCAAGCGGGCCGACGCGCTCGACAAGGTCGACGCGGCCGATGGAGCGGGGAATGACCGCACGACCCGGCTCGAGAGCTTCATGGAAATGATCGACAAGAACAACGTCGCGCCGTTCACCAAGTACGCAAAGGACAGCATGGACAAGGCGACGCCCGAGCCCAAGGAGTTCTTTGCTGAGGCGTTCGCGCTCTACAAGTCCGACCCGGCGTACCTCGAGAAGAACCAGAAGGCGGTCTTCGACTGGTTTAAGCAGAATTCTAAATGACTCCCTTCCTCAACGACATCCCTCCGCTGATCAGCTCACGGCCGCTCCCGAAGGCGGTGGCGCCGGCGCGCGGCGCATGGAGGGACGCCATTCGCCTGTCGAGAAAGGATCCGCTCGCGGCCGCGCGCGCGTTCGTGAAGATCGCAGAGCTGTTGAAAGAGGCGTCGGGTGACGCGCTCCATGGCGAGGCGATCGTCTCGACCCGGCTGGTCGCGCTCGAAAATGCGCTCGATGCGGCAGACGCAGTGGATCAGCGCAAAGTGATCGAAGCCGAGCTCGAGCGCCTGGTGCAGTGCGAGCCGGCGCTTCAGGCGGGAGTGACCCGGCTGCTGCAGGGAGATCGCGAGTCGGAAGAGAATGTGCCGGCGATGCAGATCATCCGCGGGTAGGCGTGCGGCTCAGCTCGTGCGGCAGCTGCTGGATGAATTACACGACCTTCCGGATTCGAGTGCGGTGGAGTTCTTCAGCGGGGCGGCCTGCATTCGGGCTTCAACGCGCTCGTTCAGCGATAGTCGTCCGCCGGTCCGACAACGTCGAGTTTCGATTGCATGTCTTTGCGGCGGCCCGGTCGGAAGCGCGCGGAGACGGGGCGTGTGCGGCGGCAAGCGGAGCAGCTGCGGGCAACATCACGGTTGGTGATGAGGGCGAGCACGCTCCTGCGACCGCCGCAGGGGCAGGCAAGGATGTCGTCCTCGAAAACGCGGCGCAAGAGCCCAGCCCAATCCAGCCTCGGCGGTGACGGCGAGCGCGGGCTGCGCTCGGGCGCAGGGTCGTCGGGTGGCTTACCGCGCGATGGCGTCGGCACCGCCTCGACGCTTCGGCGAGGCACGACGAAGCAGCGCACCAAACGACGACCCGAAGAACGTTTCGAGTGTTCACGGTGAGTGTCAGGATAGTTGTCGCCTCGCTGGACCAGTGAATGGTTCACCTTCCAGCTTGACGTACGGAGTCGACTCGACCACTCCGCAGACTTCTTCGGCTCGAGTCCGTCGCAGTGGTCGCCCTACACATAACACATACATAAATCAATGTCAACAATTAACATTGGCCGAGCTTGTGTTGTGTCTTGTTTGATGAATCGTGTTGGCCAAGGCGAACGGCCGAAGCCGGTTTCCAGTTTCTGGTTTGCCGACTCCACCGAAGTGGGTTTTTGCGGCTCCGAACGTGGCCGGCGTAGGCAGGATGGCCTGGGTCCAGCCCGATTTCCGAGGGGGAGTTTAGAATTGACATCAGGCAGCTCGGTGCGCAGCCTGGCCGGTAAGTTGGTTGGTGCCAAACGAGCCGCGCGCGGCACGTTACTGCGAGGAGACCTGAAGCAGACGCAACAAAGTAAGGGACGTTGCTCGCACGGAACGTACTTGACTATTTACTCGATGGCGTCGGCACGCCGGGGCAGCAACGTCCCCTCGACTATACCATTGAGATAAATTCAGCCCCTGGTGGGGAGACTGCACCCACGGAGGGATGGACGAGCGTGGCAAGCATCGCGGCTTGCAATCGCAGCACCATGCAGCACCTCGTGGACCTAAGGCACTGACGGGCGACCAAACCAGTCGCTTGAGCAGCAAACATGATGCCCGGTCCAGGTCCGTGCCTCGATTGTCACGGGCTCCATAGGTTGATGGGGCGCCGGTGCCGCTTACTGAATAGCTCGCTCACGACGTAGACGTTGCGCG
>JANOHG010000140.1:0-6522 GCA_031406375.1 Archangiaceae bacterium
GCTTCGTCAGCTTCACGCCGACCTTCGCGAGGTGCAGCGCGGCGACCTTCTCGTCGAGCTTCTTCGGGAGGACGTAGACCTTGCCCTTCTCGAACTTGGTGCCGGTGTCGAGCGAGCCCCAGAGCGCCAGCTGCGCGAGCATCTGGTTGGTAAATGAGTTGCTCATCACGAAGCTCGGGTGACCCGTCGCGCAACCGAGGTTCACCAGACGGCCGCGTGCGAGCAAGGTGATGCGCTTACCGTCGGCGAAGACGAACTGGTCGACCTGGGGTTTGACGTTTTCCTCGCGGACCTCAGGGTTCTTCTCGAGCCACGAGACCTGAATCTCAGAGTCGAAGTGGCCGATGTTGCAGACGATCGCCGCGTCCTTCATCGCCTGCATGTGCTTGCCGGTGATGACATCGCAGCAGCCGGTGGCGGTGACGAAGATGTCGCCGCGCGACGCGGCCTCATCCATCGTGGTGACTTCGTAGCCATCCATCGCCGCCTGGAGCGCGTTGATGGGGTCAATCTCGGTAATCATCACCCGGGCGCCAAAGCCGCGCGCCGACTGGGCGCAGCCTTTGCCGACGTCGCCGAAGCCAGCGACGACGACGACCTTGCCGGCGATCATCGTCTCGGTCGCGCGTTTGATGCCGTCCATCAGCGACTCACGGCAGCCGTAGAGGTTGTCGAACTTCGACTTGGTAACCGAGTCGTTGACGTTGATCGCCGCGCACTTGAGCTTGCCGAGCTTGCTCATTTCATAGAGGCGGTGAACGCCGGTGGTGGTCTCTTCCGAGAGGCCGCGAATCGCGTCGGGGCCGGTGAAAAGCTCGGCGTGCTTCTCATGCAGCCAGATGGTGAGATCGCCACCGTCGTCGAGGATCATATTCGGGCCCTTGCCGCCTTCGAAGGCGAAGACCTGCTGCTCGAGGCACCAGTCGTACTCTTCGAGGCTCTCACCTTTCCACGCAAACACCGGAACACCCGCCTTCGCGATCGCGGCGGCCGCCTGGTCTTGGGTCGAAAAGATGTTGCAGCTGGTCCAGGTGACTTCGGCGCCCAGCGACCTGAGGGTCTCGATCAGCACTGCGGTCTCAATCGTCATGTGCAGGCAACCCGCGACGCGCGCGCCCTTCAGAGGGTTCTTGCCTTTGTACTCGCTGCGAATCGACATCAGGCCGGGCATCTCTTTCTCGGCGATGGAAATCTCTTTGCGGCCGAGCTCGGCGAGAGCGAGGTCCTTGACCTTGTAAGCGGGGAACTCTTTGCGTGCGTCCATGTTGCTCCTTTTGAGACGGAAACTACGGGTTGAGAGGCTGCTTGAGAGCGGTGATGGTTGCGCCGCGGGGTTTGATTGCCACCCAGGCGTGCCATGACAGCGAGGCGTCGGGTCCTGCAGGGTGAAACACATCGGGAATCGAAACGTCACCGACCGGCTCGAGGTCGGCGGCGGCGAAGTGGGCGCGCAGCTCTTCAGGTGGAAAACCAAGCCATACGTCTCCGGATTCGGTGCGCATCGAGTCCAGTTCGTGCGGAAGGTAGTCCATCACCACCAGATGGCCACCCTTCTTCATCAGCCGCGCAAAGCTCACCACCGCCTGCGCTGGACGCGAAGCGTGATGAAGGGTGCGGCCCGCGAAAACCAGATCCGCTCCTCCCGCGGCGTCGACGCGCTCGAGCAGCGCGGTGTCGTCATAGCTGCCGGGGTAAAGACTCACATGGTGAAACCCGCGCGCCGCGACGCGTTCGGCGACCCTGGCCAACTGGGCGCGGCTGCGGTCCACCGCGATGACCCGCTCGTAAAGCGGAGCCAACACGTCAAGCAACAGCCCGTCGCCGGTGCCGACGTCGATTGCGAGCGAGTGACCCGGGAGCAATGGGCCCAACGCCGCCAGGTGCGCCAGGTGCTCAGGGGAAGGAGGCACGGAGGTACGCGTCGGTTCCGCCTCGAACACCGCGCGGCCGTGCTCTTCACGCGCGGCGACCAGGCGCGGCAAGCGCGCAAGGCTGCCGTCTTTCAAACACAGCCGCCTACCTTCAGCGATGGCATCGGCGATTAGCGCATCAGTCGTCACCGAAGCGACGGTCTTCAGCCAAGTGCGGGTGCCGTCACGTCGCGCCTCGAGCAGACCCGCAGCGCGAAGTCCCGCGACCTTGCGACTGACCTGAGGTTGGCTGTCTTTGAGCAAGGCAGACAACTCACCCACCGCCAGCTCTTCTTCAGCGCAGAGCGCCAGCAACTGCAGCCTGCCCGTTTCGGAGAAGAGGCGGAACAGCGCGACCCGAGAAGGCAGCTTCAAGGGGCCGGGAACCGATTTGGCGGACTTTGCCATCGATCACCTTATTAATTCATTGATGCGCATGAATGCAAGTGCGTCAATAACTGAGTTGCGCTGGAGTCGTGAGGTCGCTGCGGCTGTGTTAGGGCTCGACTTCCGCGTTGTTTGAGAGGTCTTCGTGCGCACTTCAAGTTTCTCTAGGTTGTGGATCGCTTGCTGTGTCTTGGCCCTGGTTGGCTGCAGCAGCGGAGGCACCGGCGGTGGCATCGGAGCTGGCGGCGGAATCGGAGCTGGCGGGGGCTCCGCGTACCCCAACGTCGATGCGGTCTGCGCGGACTACTATCCCCAGGTGTGCAAGTACCTCGTGCGTTGCGGAATGGCCGAGAGCGCAGCCAGCTGCAATGCGGGATTCACGCGCTGGACCGCTGGGGGAACCTGCGGCTACCAGGAACAATCGGCGATCAACGACGGTCGAATCACTTTCGACGGAGTCTTTGCAAAGAGCTGTCTCGACGCGGTGGCGAACACGTTCAGCTGCTCGGCGAATTTCCAAGCGCAGTACGACGGCGACCCGACGTGTGCGTTTTTCCTCGCTGGAAATGTCACCAGCGGCAACCCTTGTTACTTCGACACCGAATGTACTTCGGCGCTGTATTGCACTGCGACGGCTTCGGGCTGTCCGGGATCATGCCAGCCCCGCAAGAACACGGGAGCCGCTTCGAGCCGCGACCGCGAGTGCCAAGCGACTGGCCTCTATTCGTATGGTGGCACCTGCCAGTTCAAGGCGGCGACGGGCAACAGCTGCGCGCCCATCGCTCCGGAGACGCTCTCGCAGGCGTGCGAGGCGGCCAATGACTACTGCACCAGTGGTGGCGTCTGCAGTCCACGCCTCCCAGCGGGTGCCGCGTGCAGCTCGAATGAAGGTTGCCGCTCGCCCAACGCCTGCGTCAACGGCGCGTGCGGCTCGCGCGTAAGCGTCGGCGGCGGGTGCGGCACGGCATCGAACATTCCCTGCAAGTTTGGTCTTGTCTGTGATGTGCCCAACAGCACTTCGGCTGGCATCTGCAAACTGCCGCTGGGCGTTGGGCAAGGTTGCTGGTTTGACTGGGATTGCGTGACGAACGCCTATTGCGCTGGTGCCACACACTTCACTGCGAAAGGGGCCTGCGCTCAGCTCAAAGTCGCGGGCGCCGTGTGCTCGATCGTGGCGGGCAACGAGTGCGACACGGGGCTCTACTGCAACAGCGGCGCCACGACCGCCGGAGTCTGCGCGACCAAGAAGGGCTCTGGTGCAGGTTGCGTGGAGGACGACGAATGCGGGCCGCGCCTCGTATGCAACGGCGTTTGCCAGGCCGACGCCTGCTACGACCCGACCCCCTGAGCAAAGGGGCGACAAATCAGACCCGGAATTTCGCGCGGAGCATTTTCGCCGCGCCTGAGTCTCGGGGTCGGTGCTGGTGAGTCCGATCGACTTCAACCGTTGCTCGAGCGACTTGGGGCCCTTTTCGCGCGGCAGCTTTCCTTCTTCATGAAGTGGATTTCTTTGTTTGTCCTTGTCTGGAAAGAATCGCTCAAACTAGACAAAGCACGTCCTATTGGCCATCTGGCCGATGCGCAGCTACACTCAGAAACGCACGATCCCCCGCGCCCAGAACCAGAGCCCTTCAAAAGGACGACTGCATGACGGGCGATGTCGTCTTTATCCACGGAATGTTCATGAACGCCCGGAGCTGGGAAGGCTGGCTTCCGCTCTTCTCCGCCCGGGGATTTCGCTGTCACACCCTCGCGTGGCCCAGCCACGACGGAACGCCCAGCGCTCTTCGAAAATCAGCTCCGCCCGAGCTGGGGAAGCTCACGCTCGGAGGCATCCTCGACACCGTGCGCGCCTTTCTGAAGCGGCTCGACAGCAAGCCTATTCTCGTCGGGCATTCGATGGGTGGCCTGGTGACGCAGAAGATGATCAACGAGGGTCTGGCGGAAGCGGGCGTGTGTCTCGACAGCGCTCCGCCCAAGGGCATCTTCGTACCGAAGTGGAGCCTGCTGAAGGTCAACCTGCCGGTCATCAACCCGTTCGCCGGTGACAAACCCTTTCTGTTCACCCTCGAGCAGTTTCACTACGCGTTTTGCAACACGATGACGCTCGAGCAGGCCCGAGAGGCGTTCGAGAAGTACGTTGTGCCCGAGAGTCGCAACGTACCCCGAAGCGCTGCGGGCAACGACGGAGCGATCGACTTCATCCGGCCACACGCTCCGCTGCTCTTCGTCGCCGGAGAGATGGACCATACGGTGCCCTGGCAGATCAACCAGAAGAACTTCGCGGCGTACCGGGACCCACAGAGCAAGCGTGAGTTCAAGCTGTTGCCCGGACGCAGCCACTTCCTGTGCGGCCAGCCAGGCTGGGAGGGATTGGCTGAGCTCGTGCTGACCTGGCTCGACCGCGCCTGACCCGCTTCCACCGCGCGATCACGCGCCCTGAAAAGAACGAGCGAGGGGTTGGTCGGCCGTGGACCAAGACCGGCCTACAGGCAGAGGCCGTCGATCAACAATGCATCTCGACCAGTTTTCCGAGGCTCGAACAAGTGACAGGCGAAACGGATGGTATTAGCCGAGATCCACGTGCCTATCGGCAGACGAAGAGGCGTCCGCGGCGGGTATGACGCACGCCTAGCCGTCATGCGGTCCAGAAGTAGGGAACAGATTCAGCGGCAGGTGCTCGGCCTGCCGCTGACTTTGCCATCGACCAACTCAGCAATTAATTGATGCGCATGACTGCAAGTGCATCAACAACTGAGTTGCCTTCCCAAACAGCTGTCCGCCAGAAAATGGGCTTGGGCAAGCGGCTACGGCGCGTGCTTGTATTCTTCTACCTTCGCGAAGTCGGTGGCGATTTTGTCGATCGCGACCGTCGCGCTTGGGTCGCAGTGCAGCGTTTCTTCCAAGACTGCTGCCGTCGCGGCGTTCACGATTGGAACCACCTCGGACTCGGGGGTCGTGTTCTTGGGGCAGTCGAACAAATTGTCGGCGAAAAGGGCCAATGGGCCACTGAGCACCCCGTTCGCCTTCGCAACCTCGAGAATCGACTTGCCAGCGGTGTTCTTGATTCCACACAGCGACGTGACGCCCGTATGCGCAGCGCCCATGATTCCAACGAGGCGCTTGTGGCTGCGCGTGCTGGCATTGGTGTAACCGGTCGAGACGCGGGAATACGCCACCACCGTGTCCGCGGTGCCGCTGACGAACAAGGTCGACTCGACGGATGCGCCGGTCGGTGCGGCGTCCGCGGAGATGGGGATGACGACCCTGACGCCTGCCACATCAGTGACCTTGGTTACCCCGTTGCCGCCCGCGCTGTGGCCGGCGAGGCCGATTCGCGTCGGGTCCACCCGATTTTTGAACATCGCCAGGTCACCTGAGGCCAAGGTGATTGCGTCGATCTCAGCCTTGATGTCACCCGTCAGGTTCTGCTGGCCGCCTCCCCCACCGACGAACGAACCGATGGTCAGCCCTGGATGGTTGGCGGCCATCACCACGAAGCCGCGACTGGCCCAGTGCACGGCGTTGTCGAGGTTCTGCGTCTTGAATCCAGCCGTGCCGTGCACGAAGACGACGAGCGGATACGGGCCGTGCGTGGCGTCGATCGGCAGATCTCGCACGCAGTCACAGGGCTGAAGCGGAGTGTCGGTGTCTGAAATCTTCATCGCCTGCATTGGCGGCAGGTCGGTTCGGATGTCGTAGCGAACCTTCTCTTTCCCGGTGTCGCTGCCCAGCGCTGCGGGGTACCAGACCTCGACGACGATATTGTTGACGACGACGCTCTTCGCACCAACTGGCCACGGGCCTTTCACTCGGCGATCTGCGGGCAGCGCGAGCAGTGAAACCGTACCGCAGCCAGGTCCCCGGCCTGCATCCATCGGCATCTGGGTTCCGCTGTCTGGGGTGGTCATTCCACTGTCGGGTGGCATGGCCATGCCGCTGTCTTGCTTCATTGTTCCACTGTCCTGCGTGCCCGTGAGCGGGTCGTCACCGCCCACCATCGGCTGGTTGGAACAGCCACCCACGAGTAAACCGACTGCGAGGAATCCACACTTAGCCACAGCGTCTAGGAACGAAACCATCGTCTAACCCCCACGCGAACCGGCCCGAAGCGCTGAGGCACTTACTTCATCGGGAACAACGCCTCAACCGATGGGCGAGAAATCGACTCGACGCGCGCGAATGTGACCTCCTCGTTTTACAGACGCTTTCTCATCTGCAACCG
>JANOHG010000141.1:0-1751 GCA_031406375.1 Archangiaceae bacterium
CGGCGGCGATGGTCCAGATCCCCGTCTCGATGTCCTGGAACTGCACTTCGCCGGTCACCTTCACGTCTTCACCGTTCGCAGCATCGCGCGGGCGATGAAGAGGCACACCAACGCGTTGACAACCAGGAATGGGATCGCAAGGAAGGTGAAAGGGAGCCAAGCAAGCGCCGGAGCGCCTGCCCAGGCCGAGTAACCCAGGATCGCGCCGAAGCCGAGCGCGAGTCCGCCAACCACGGGCCGCCAGGCCTTGAACTTGATCGCGACGAAGGAAAGCAGCAAAGGAAGCGCAGCGCTGTAGACGACGGGATTCGCCAGCGACCCTCGACCGAAGATGATCTTCTGCAGCCACTCGGGAATCGGCAACGTCCACAGCAAAGACAGCTCGGAAGGCGCGACAAAGTAGCGCACGAAGAACATCCCGATCGTGACCAGCACGAGGGGAACCGCAAAAACGGGATTGAAGAGAAGATTGAAGAAGCCGGGTCGTTCTTTCTTGCCCATCGTCAACAGCACGAACGCGAGCAAACCCGCGGCCCACGCAAGGGGCCAAAGGTTCAGATCGCCAAACGCGAGAGCGCCGACCTGGGCAGCGTCGACTTCCGCCGCCTGAGCCTGAAGCTTCGTGAGCGCCTTGAGTGAGGCCTGGGCGTCAATCACCCCGTGGCCATAGCTCTCGCTCCAACCTGTCTGACCTGCAGGTGGGTGAGCCGACGCGAACAGCGCCTTCTCGACCTGATCTGCGTTTTTCGCGCCCGCGGCGAAGATCAGCGCGGCGACTGCAGCCACATGCGGGGTGGCCATGCTGGTGCCCTGGTAATACGCATAGACCGACTTCGTGGTGTCGCCAGGAGCAATGGTGTTCTGCAGAATCCCCGCTTCCTCGCCCTGACTCTTGTCTCCACCGGGCGCCGCGACGTCGAGCTCTTTGCCCCAAGACGAATACGGCGCCTTCACACCTTTCGGACCCACCGCGCCGACCGCGACCGAGCCCGGGTATGCCGCTGGAAACTCGACGACTCCGCGCCCGCCATTGCCAGCGGCGCACACCACCACCACGCCCTTTTTACGCGCGTACTCGATCGCATTCGCCATCACCTGAGAACGACCGCCACCGCCAAGCGACATGTTGATCACCTTGGCGCCGTGATCGGCAGCCCAGCGAATCGCATCCGAGATCGCCGCCGAGTTGCCAGACCCGAACGCATCGAGCACCTTCACCGGCATCAGCGTAGCTTCGAAAGCCACCCCAGCGACGCCGGCCGCGTTGTCCGTCGCTTGGGCGATCGTCCCCGCAACATGGGTACCGTGTCCGTGGTCGTCATTCGCGTGCTTGTCGCGGTTCACGAAGTCATAGCCTTCGACGAACTTCGCGCCCTTCAAGTCCGGCACCTGTTTGAAGTCGTCGTAATCCTCGTAGGCGATTCCGGTGTCGAGTACCGCGACGATGACGCCCTTGCCTCGCGACTTGTCCCACGCCTTCGGCATGTTGATCATTTGCAGGTTCCACTGCTTGGCGAACTCGGGATCATTCGGAGCGAAGCTGCCTTTGAGTTCCATCAGTGGCTCTGCGACATCGACTTCTGGGTGCGAGAGGATCTGGCTGAGCAGCGCCTCCTGATCTGCGGCAGCGACCCCCGACGCGACGGTAATTGCGCTGTCGACGCCTTCTTCTTCGTCTGCAAGTTCGAGATCGATGCCCCACTGCTTCTCGATCGCGTCGAACTGCGCCTTGGTCGTGCCGTCTTCGAAAT
>JANOHG010000159.1:0-1887 GCA_031406375.1 Archangiaceae bacterium
CGCGCTGTCGGGACAATGGGCTGTTGGTGAACCTGGCAGGCGAGAAGACCGCCCGGTTTGCACCTGCGTTCGTGGCAACCGATGCGCAATTGGTCGAGGGCTTGTCGGTATTCGAAAGGTCGCTCTAGATTCGGCGCGAACGTTGCGTAGATCATCGCGACGTCTGAATGCGGTTACGGAGAAATTCCCCGCACTCAGACGGCAAGCGACATCGCCCGATCACAAGTCACTTACAAGCGATCTTCAACACGTGCGCGTTGCTGGCCAGGGCGCTTACGTAGAGTGCGCCGTCGCTGTAGGCCAGGAACACACTGGTTCCTGCGGTCAGGTCCCGGCGCATGCTGATGAGCTGCAGCTCACTCGCCTTATGCGGCTTGGTGGGATCGTAGTTGCCCTTGTACCCGCCAAAATAATGTCCCGTGCCGGCCACCTGGGTCACCTTCCCCTCGACAGTGACGTAGTTGACCATGCCCGCGTTCATGACGATGAGGCCTTTTCCGTCGGTGGTGATTCCACTGATGGCAATCGCGGAACCAGACGCGCCGCCCCACTTGTCCGTCCGGCCCTTGACCAGCTCTACAATCTTCCCATCGAGGGAAATTTCGAGCAGGAGCCCGTTGGTCATAGTGTCATTGGCCAGCAGGTAGAGCTTGCCGTTGAGCGGCACCAGCCCGTGGTACATCAGGTCCGGGAGCTTGGCCACGGTCGTCACGGTGTGCGCAGCATCATTGGCCATCGCCTTGAGCTTCTTGTTGCCGCTGTCGATGAAATAGACCGTGTCTTGGATCGTGGCGGGCCACAGCGGCAGGCGGAAGCGGGCCTTGGGGCCCGGGCCATCGACGTCACCTTGGTTGGGCGGGGGCCTGACGGCCAGGTGGTCTTTTTCCGTTCCGGCCAGCACGCTCACGGCACACTTCTCGGTCGACGGGGCGGTAATCTTGATCATCGCGTTGGCCGTCTGGTCCGCTCCTACAAGAGAGCCGTCAGAGAGCATGGTGATGCCAAAGATGTTGGCAAAACGCGCGCTCTTGCAGGGCCCAGCGATGAGTTGCTGGGTCGGCTGCTCCTGGCCGGCCACCCGCTTGAGTACAGGTGCTGCCGCGGCCATGTCCGTCACCCAAACTTCTTGCACTGCGATTGCGTAGAGCAGCTTGTCCTTGATGAGGATGCCGCGCCACCCGAGCGGCGGATCCTGCTTGATGCCCAGGCCTTCGGTGGGCCGGTCGGCGGGATTCTTGTTGAGCGGATTTCCGGCCAAGAGCTCGCCTTCCGTGCACGTGAAACCCGCCGGTGCGGGCGCAGCTGCGGGCGCAGGTGCCGGCTCTGCCGCCATGAGTTGGAAGGGAACAAGCAATGACACCGCAACTGCAAGTTGACGCTGCATATGAACTCCAAGGGAGGGGAAGCGCCGCATCCAGCCACAAGCACCTAAGGGGCGGTAACCAATTCGCATCTAACGGTAGCCACTCGCCTTCAAGACACGCACGGCTCACCTTGGCGGAAACCTGGTCGACACCGCGGCGGCCTGGATGGCGTTCGAGGCGGCATGTTCGAGTTGGCTCGTGCATTGCGTTCCAAAACCCAGGCAAGCTGAAGCCGGTTCGTGGAAAGGGGACTCGAAATCGAGGTTCGCCGCCGACGGTTTCGCTCGCTGTCGAGACAATGGGCTGTTGGTGAACCTGGCAGGTGAGAAGGCCGCCCCGTTTGCACCCGTTTTCGTGGCAACCAATGCGCAATTGGTCGAGGGATTGTCGCTCTTCGAAGGGTCGCTCTAGACTCGAGGTGATGGTTTCGAAGCCGGAGGCGTTCTGGCGTCTGACGTAATCAACGGGTTAGGCTCTAGGGCTGACCATGTCGCCGCGGTGCCGCAGGTCGACCTGCGGCGCC
>JANOHG010000165.1:0-2063 GCA_031406375.1 Archangiaceae bacterium
CTTCAAGTACCTCGTCGGCCAGGGAATGACGGGGCTGTCGACCGCCTTCGATATGCCGGCATTGATGGGCTACGACGCGGACCACGTGATGAGCCGGGGCGAGGTCGGCAAAGAAGGCGTCGCCATCTCGACGTTGAAAGACTTCGAGATCCTGTTCGACGGAATCGCGCTCGACAAGGTCACCACCTCGATGACGATCAACGCCTCAGCGATCGTCGCGCTGTGCATGTACATCGCGGTCGCCGAGAAGCAGGGCATCGCGATGGCGAAGCTGGGCGGCACGATTCAGAACGACATGCTCAAAGAGTTCATCGCCCAAAAAGAGTGGATCGTGCCCCCGCGACCGTCGGTGCGGATCGTGGTCGACATGATCGAATTCTGCCAGCTGCACATGCCTCGGTGGCACGCGGTGTCGATCAGCGGGTACCACATCAGAGAAGCAGGAGCGACCGCGGTTCAAGAGCTCGCCTTCACTCTCGCCGACGGAATTGGGTACGTCGAAGAGTGCGTGAAGCGGGGGATGAAGGTCGACGACTTCGCTCCGAGGTTGAGCTTCTTCTGGGACGTGCACAACGACTTCTTCGAAGAGGTCGCTAAGTTCAGGGCCGCGCGCCGCATCTGGGCAAAGGTGATGCGCGATCGCTTTGGCGCCAGGGATCCGCGCTCGATGCAGCTGCGCACCCACGCGCAGACGGCGGGGGTCTCACTCACTGCGCAGCAGCCTTACAACAACGTCGTCCGTACCGCGCTGCAGGCATTGGCGGCGGTGCTTGGCGGGACGCAGTCGCTGCACACGAACTCGCTGGACGAAACCTATGCGCTGCCCACCGAGGAAGCGGTGACCATCGCCCTGCGCACTCAGCAGCTGATCGCTTACGAATCGGGCGTCGATCGCGTCGTCGACCCGCTGGGAGGCAGCTACTACGTCGAGCACCTGACCGACGAAATGGAAAAGCGCGCCAACGCCTACATCAAGCGCATCGACGAGATGGGCGGCATCATTCGCGCGGTCGAAGAGCAATACCCGCAGAAGGAAATCGGCGAGAGTGCCTACCGGTGGCAGCGGGAAGTCGAGCAGGGCGATCGCCAGATCATCGGCGTCAATGCGTTCAAGTCCCTGCAGAATCAGCCGATCGAGCTGCTGAAAATCGACGAGAAGGTGCACCAGGAACAGGTCGACCGCATCGCGGAAGTAAAACGCGCGCGCAGTCAGGCTGCGGTCGATGCCGCGCTCGCGAAGGTCGAGGCGGCGTGTCGAGGAACCGACAACCTGATGCCGCCCGTTCTCGAAGCGGTCAAGGCGTACGCGACGCTGGGCGAGGTCTCAGACGTGTTTCGAAAGGTGTGGGGTCAGTACCGTGAGGGAGGTCTTTTCTGAGCCTGGCAAGGTCACTTCATTTCGGTGAGTCGTTCGTCGGCATAGAATAGAGCCCCTTCCGTTCATGCCAACCCTAAGCAGCTTTTTCGCGATCTTCACCGATGGGTCGGCTCCGAGAGCAGACGCGGTCGTTCCGTCGGGTACATTCGTGGCGATCGATCCGATTGGAGCGATACCCACCTTCAGCGCGGATGACGAGCTTTTCGGGCCGCACGCGCAGCCGTTCGTGCGGGTGCCGAAGAAGTTCGGGTGGCTGATCACGGTGACGCGCGAAGTCAGGGGCGGCACCGATGCGTTCTTCTCTGATGCCCACAAGATCCTCGTTCGTTCAACCAAGGGCCTGACGGGGTGGGGCTTAGACGTGCTGCGGCTGTGGCCGTTTCCGCTGACGAAGGTCGACGAGCTTCCCGATGATCCGTTCGCTGAGGATCTCTTTTCGGTGGGGTTCGCCGAGCAGGGCGAGCATGGATTTCGCGCCGAAACCGTTGGGTTGGCCAAGCTGCAGCAGCGAGAACTGTCGTTCATCTTCTCGGGAAAGGATTTGCTCGAAGACGCCGCGCTCTTCTGTGCGCACCTGGCGGATTGGGCGATGGTGCAGGGCTTGCGCGTCGGGCACGGGCAAACGATGGCGTATGGGTTTGATCGGGTGCACATCGTCATATGCATGAGAAAGTGATTCTCGCGC
>JANOHG010000175.1:0-9024 GCA_031406375.1 Archangiaceae bacterium
TTTCCATCGTCGGCAGCAGGTCTTTCCAGTTGGCGCTGCGCACCCGGCCGATCACGCCCACGCCAGCGACCAACGCCTGGCCGAAGAAGCCGAACACCTGCTTGAATTCGTTGGCGATCCTCACCGTACCAGCGCCGATCTGCTCGAGCAGCCCCGCGGCGCGCCGCTTCTTGAGCGCCCCCACCTGGACGTCGCCCCGGTAGAGGTGGATGATCTTCTGAACCTGTTCACCCGCTCCGATGAACTCTGACTTCGCTCCGCGGCGGTGAAGGTCTGCGCGCAGCGCGACGAGCAGCGCCATCGAGCCGCCGTCGACGTGCGCGACGTTCGACATGTCGAAGTCGACGCGCTCGCCGGATCCGATCGCCGCGATTGTGGCGCTCAGGCCCGACCACAATGCCGGCGCGCCGGCGAACGTCAGCGTCCCTTCGAGCAGCAGCGGGTCTTGGGTCGGGTGAGGCATCTCGCCACGCTTGAGCAAGAGGCGCGCCGTTGAAGTGTCCCTGCGGCCTTGCGACGAGCCGCGCAGTAACGCTACGTGGCAAATCGTCGCGGTGCGGCGCGAGGTTGGGCTTGCTGCGCGTCAACCGCCTGGCATTGCTCGGGGTTTGAGACGGCCACCTGTTTGCACAACGACCCACACGACCGGGCGCAACATCGCGCCCCTTCACAACGGAGTGGGACATGAACTGGGATCAGATCGAAGGGCAGCTCAAGCAGGTCGGCGGAAAGCTCAAGGAGAAGTGGGCGAAGCTGACCGACGACGACCTGCTGCTGCTGAAGGGCAAGAAGGACATGTTCCTCGGCAAGCTGCAGGAACGCACCGGGCTGGCGAAGGACGAAGCCGAGAAGGAACTCGACGCGTTTATCGGCAAGATCGACCTGGGGTCGAAATGATCTGGGCGATCGCGATCGTCCTGCTGGTCCTCTGGGCCGCTGGGTTCGTCACCGCGTACACGATGGGAGGGTTCATCCACCTCTTGTTGGTCGCCGCAGTCGTGCTCGTGCTCGTCCGCGTGATCCAGGGCCGCAAGATCCTGACCTAGTCGAACCTCCCCTTCACAAGGAAACAACTCCATGAAGAAACTGATGATGTCGCTCGCCGTCTGCGGACTGGCGGGCTGTGCCGCGATTCAGATTCCCTCCGATCGCCTTGAGCGTTCGGAAGCCAGCATCCGTGGCGCGCAGGAAGTCGGCGCGCTCGGAGTCCCCACGGCGCGGCTGCACCTGCAGCTGGCGAAGGATCAAACCGAGACCGCGAAGCGCATGGCGGCCGAAGGAGACGAGCGCGCCCTGCTGGTGCTCGCCCGCGCCGAAGCCGACGCCGAGCTCGCGCTGGGCCTCGCTCGGGAAGTCGCGGTGCACTCCGACGCGCTGAAGGCCGCCGAAGACCTGAAGGCAGTTACTGCCCGCGGCGCCCCTTGATGTCCGCACCACACCCTTTTCCAACGAGAACACCCATGACCTTCAAATCCCTGATTTCCCCGCTTTCGCTCGCAGGCCTGTTGGCTGGCTGCGCCACCACCGCTCCGGCCCAACTGGTCGAAGCGCGCGCTGCCTACGAGACCTCGAATGCGGGCCTCGCCTCGAAGCTGGCGCCCACCGAGGTGTACGACGCGAAGAAGGTGCTCGACACCGCGAACGCCGAGTACGCGGCGAATGGCGACACCCTCGAGTGCCGCGACCATGCCTACATCGCCCACCGGAAACTGCAGCTCGCCGACGTCAAGGCGCGCACCGAGCAGGATCGCGTCCGGATCGCCGCCGCGGTGAGAGCGGGCGTGAAGGTGCGCGATACCCAGGTGGCGAATACGACGTCGGCGCTGGCGTCGGCGCGGGAAGAGCTGAAGGACGAGCGCCGCGACAACACCGCCGCGACGACCGAGCTGAAAGCGGCCAACGCCGCCCAGGGCAAGGAACTCGACAGGACGAACGCCCAGCTCGAGAGCGAGAAGCAGGGGCGGTTGTCGGCCGAGGCGAAGCTTGCGGGCGCGATGAAAGACCTCGCGTCGATCGCCGCGGTGAAGGAAGAAGCGCGCGGCGTCGTGATCACCCTCTCGGGCAGCGTGCTGTTCGTCTCGGGGAAGTTCGCGCTGCTCAATACCGCGATGACAAAGCTCGACCAGGTCGCCGAGGCCCTGAAGGCGCAGAACGGCGACCGGCTGATGGTCGTCGAGGGCCACACCGACAGCCAGGGTTCGGACGCCACCAACCAGCCGCTGTCGCAGAACCGGGCGACGGCGGTGCGTGACTACCTGGTGTCGAAGGGCGTCGTGGCCGAGAAGATCACCGCGGTGGGAATGGGCGCGAGCCGCCCGATCACCGACAACAAGACCCCCGAGAACCGCGCCAACAACCGCCGGGTCGAGATCATCATCGCCGGCCCTCGCGTCAGTCTGCGCTGAGCGCCGATGACTCCTCGGGTGCTGGTGCTCGACGACGATGTGTTGATGTGCGAGCTGCTCGATCGCATGCTCGTTGGCCAGGGCTTCAGCGTTGCGACCGAGACGGCAGCCTGTGACGCGCTCGACCGGCTCGCGAAGGAAGACTTCGACGTCGTATTGAGCGACGTGAACATGGCAGTGCTCGACGGCCTGGCGTTCACCCAGCGGGTGATTGCGTCGAAGCTCGAGGTGCCGGTGATCCTGATCACCGGCGCCGCATCGATGGAGCTGGCGATGAGCGCCGTGCTCGCCGGGGCCTGGGACTTTCTGCTCAAGCCGCTGGACGAGCGCATGCTCTGGGTCTCGATGGATCGGGCGGTAAAGCACCGCCAGCTGAAGCGGGATCTTCACGCCCTGCGGACGGAGATCGACCGCGCGGACCTCACCCTCTACGGCAGCTGATCCGTCAGCGAACGCCTCGGCGTTCTACCGGCACCTGTGATCCTGAAAATCCTTCTCAGGACGCTGGCTTTGGGGCTTGGAGGTAGGCGGCGATGCCGGCGCGGGCCACCACCTGGTTCTCGACGCCCTTCACGCCCGACGCGAACCGCGCGATGCGAATCGCGTTGAGCTGGTCCCACGTCGAATAGACCGTGCCCGTGAGGCGCGCCGTACTGGCCTTCACCTCGATCGCCACGCCCTTCATGATCAGCCCATCCGGCGTTTCGGCAAAAACCGGCGCCGAAGCAAGTACCGCAACCAATACGAATCCATTCGAGAACATCGAACGCATGCAACCTCCAGTGGTGGTGAGTCCTTCACGCCGCGTTGAGCATCTCGGGGCCAACGGTCTGCGCAGCGAAGAGGCCGGGGCCACTGTGACTAATCGCCACGAAGCGTGGCAAGAACGCTGATGCTCTGGCGCCTGCACGCGCTCGAACGACGGCTCAGCTGTTGCGGCGCGAGGTGAGGAGCATCGCGGCTCCGGCGACGGCCAGCACGACTCCAGCGATCGGAGCGACCGGAAACGTGTGCTCGCGATCTGCGGTGGCGTGAATTGGTCCGATGTCGAGCACTGTCTCGCGGGTGGTGTAGCGGAAACCGCCGTAGACGAGCGCGAGGACGCCCAGGGCAATCAGCACGATGCCGGCGATCTTCATGACTTCAGCTCTGAAGAGACCGGGCCGACCGAGGGCCGGGGCCGGCAATGGCTGCGAATCGCCCGCCGGGTCATCGCCTCGAGCAGCAGCTCGAGCTGTGGAACTGCCAGCTTCTCGAGGTCCTCGCGAAATTTGGTTTCCATGGAAGTCAGACGTGAGCACGTTCCGGGCCACTGCCGTCGTGGGCTTCAATCTGAACAAGCGGCTCCGCCTGTCGGGGGGGGCGGGCGCGGCGAATCTGGGCCTCAGGGGGCGATTCCAGCCCTCTGGAATTCACCGGTGAGCCAACCGCCGGTGACGAAGGGCAGCACCTCGACCGCCCCATTCGTCAGTCGAAGTCCGACTGGAATGGCCGCGACCGTTCCCTCGGCCGCCCCGTTCCACGACTGCCCATGCCGGGTGACCGCGCCGGTGAACTTCGCGGCGCCGAGTCGCAGGCCCGCCAATCGAACCACCGTCCCGGCGCGCGTGATGTCGGCGGTTCCCTCGGCGACCAGTGGACCGCTGCCGAGCGCCGCCGCCGCGATGAAGGGGGCCTTCGCCGCCGCCGCCGCCGTGAGCACCCGCGCGTCGTCGCAGCGCGCCTCTTCAACCCGGGCATGGAGCCAGTTCAGCTCGAGGCCTTCGGTGAGATCGGCCGTGGCGAGCGACAGATCGGCCGTTGCACCCGACACCCTGGCCGAGACGGTCACGTCCTTCGAGGTTGCCACCCGCACAGTGCCCTCCAGCGCCAGGTGTCCGATTGGAACTTCGGCACCGTGGGAATCGAGCGCGAGGCGGAAGGTGGTGTTGATCGTGCCGTCGAAGCTTCCCTGCTCAGTGCTCAGCCTCAAGCCAGGCAAGCGCGCCTCGAGCACCGTCCCGGAAGCGAGCCGCCCATTCGTCAGTCGAACGTCGGCGGCCAGCGTGCCCTCGCCTTGCGCCTCAAGGCCCGGAAAGTACAGCCGGGCGGCGCTGACATCGTCGACCTGAGCAGAGAGCTGAATCGACGCGGTGATCGACCTGAGGATCCTCAGATCAGGCGGTGTGGCGATGTCGAATGGGGTGATTTGACACTGGACCTTCAGCCTGAAGTTCTTCGAGGCCACCACTTGCCCGGTAGACAAGGTCCCTTCCTGAAGCTCGAGCGCCGCGGGCCCAACCCACACCGACTTCATCGGCCGCAGCTCGAAGGCCCCCGAGACGAGCCCTGCGCCGAGGTAGCGGTACTCGAGGATCCACAGCTCGCGGATTTGGGCCTCGACGCCGTCGAGTTGCACCGACCACAGCCCCTCGCCGGTGCCGACGGGGCCCGCAGCAACTGGCGTTCGGACCGGCGGCCACTCGAAGCCTTCGATCCGCGGGAACGCTGCGAGCCGCAGTTGCTCACCTTCGATCTGGCTCACCTTGTGGAGCATCCGCCAGGACACCCCGCGGGCCCGAACCCGGTTGACGTGGAAACGTCGCCGGCCGAACTCGAGGAGCGCGATCTGCGCCGTCGCCTCGTCGATCGCCAGCGCGAATTGGATGGTGGAGTCTTGAAAGCGCACCGCCAGGCCCTTGACCACAACGTGGCCTGGGAAGAGCGTGTAGGCGCTCTCGTATTCGAGCACGAGCTCGTTGGGCCGGACGTTGATCGCGCCCCGCAGGAGCCCCGTCTGAATCAGGAGGTTGCCCGCGATCAGGTAGAGCGCGAAGACCGCCAACCCGGCGATGCCGAGGGCTTTGCCGACGCGAAACGCCTTTGGGGTGGCCACGCGTGGATGGGGGCCGACGACGAACCCGAACGAGGGAAGCCAGGTCCCCAAGACTCAGACCCGTTGCGGCGTCGGTGCGGTGGGCCGTTCGGCAGGCAGCGTCGGCGGAAGCGCCGTGCCGCCTGGAATGAAGACCACCGACATCAGCGCGTTCGCCAGCACGTCGTGCGAGACCGACCGCAGCTTGCCCAGCGGGTTGCGGCCGGGGTGGGTGCCGAGGACGAACACGTTCGCCTGCTCACGTTCAGCCATCGCCATCAGCTGCCCACCGACGTGTCCCTGTCCCAGCTCGAGCTGAACGCGGTACTTCACGTTCGCAGGCAGGCCGGCGAGCGCGGCCGTGGCCTCGGTCAGCAACCTGGCCGACAGCCCGGAGTGGGTCGGGTCCGCGGAAGGCGCCACCATTCCACGCCGCGCGTACTCTTCCTCCGGCCACCAGACGTGGGCCGCGACCACGTCGAGCGCGCCGTATTCGGCGAGCCGGGCGATCCAGTCGCGGGCGATACCTGAAGTGAGGCTGTGGTCGAGCGCCAGCAGCACCTTCAGTGGCACGGCGCCTCGCGCCCACGCGTCGAACGGCTTCGGATCCCGCACCACCAGCACGGGCACGTTGACGCCGTCGATCAGCTTGTCGAGGGTGCCGACGACCACCGGGCCAATCGTGGCGGCCGTGTCTCCGACCACGAGCAGCCGCGCCTTCTTCTCTTTGCAGAAGGGCGCCAACGCGCGCTCGACCGCGCCGTGCAGCACCGCAGTGCGCACGTCGAGCTCGACGGATGACAACGCCGCGGCGTCGAGCAGCAGCGCGTCTCGGATCACGAGTTCGCGGGGGTCGGGAACTGAGGACGTCGAAGTACCCGTCACCACGCTGACCAACCACAGCGGCTGGCGGTGCCTGCGCGCGAGTTCGGCAGCCACTTTGATCGCGGCGAAGGAGGTGTCGGTGAAATGGGTGGCGCAGACGATGGTCATGTCCGGGGTCATCGCAAGCGGCGCGCCACGCCGCGTGCTGGCGGCATGATCGCGATCACGAGGAAACGAGAAGTCCGGGCGGGTGGTGCTGACGACGCACGGCGCTCGACGACAGGGCGGTGAATGAACTGCACGAGGCAATTCGCCACACCGGGGAAGAAGTGTCGGGCGTCCTCGCCTCGAGGTGTTCATCACGGAAGGCCAGCCCGATGCGAGGTCAACTCTTCGTAGCACCAGCTGTAGCGCACTCCGCGGAGGCCATTCCCTGGAGCAGAAGAGCGCGCCGAAGGCCCATCGTGGCGGTGTAGGGCTCCGGCTTTCCTCTCAGCTCTACCGCGATGCAATTCAGCGTCTTGCGCATGCCGGCGGGCGCGCAGGCGCTCACCTGTGTTTCGAACGTGGGCGCGAGGCTGCCTTGCCGTGCACGTTGATCCATGCCCCTCGCTTCGCAAGGCCGGTGCCAGCCGGCATCCACCGCGGCACACGCGCTTCTGCCTCGGCACGTACCGCCCGGCACACGACAGCTCCGCGGTCGATGCCGTGAACTGAACAAATGGCGCGAGCAGCGAGGCTCAGGCGACCGGCGCCAGCGCCGCGGTGTGCGCCACCAGCGCCTCGAGCGCGCGATCGACCATCTCGGCGCCGATCGGCTTGGCGAAGTGGGCGTCGAAGCCGGCGGCGATCGCGTTGAGGTACTCGCTGTTGTCGGTGTTCCCGGTGATTGAGATCAGCAGCACCGAAGGCCCGAGCGCGGCGCGCACCTGGCGGACTACCTCGTGGCCGTTCATCTGCGGCAGGCCGATGTCGATCAGCGCGATGTCGGGCTTCTCGGCGAGGATGGTGGCCAGCCCGTCGACGCCGTTGTCCGCTTCGGCGACCTGGTGCCCGCGGCGCGTGAACATGCCCGCGAAGACCGCGCGGAGGTCGTCGCTGTCTTCGACGATCACAATCCGGCGAGGAGCGCCGATGGGACTGGGGCCGGCGCCGACGGCTGGCGGAGCGGCGGTCGCGTCGCCGGGCCCGGTGCGATCGAGGAACGCCCCCAGCTCGGCCACGCACTTCACCGCAGCCTCGAGGTTGCCCGTCGCGGCGACCTGCTCGAGCGCCGCCCCGAGGTCGGTGATCCCCGGGAAGCCGAAGCTGTTGCCGCTGCCCTTCATCCGGTGCCCGAGGCGGCCCACCGTCTCGAAGTCGCCGGCGGCGAGCGCGTTCGTCATCGCGACTCCGTCGAGCCGTCGGTTCTTGAGGAAGGCAGGCACCTGCGCCGACATCAGCCGGTGCACCGCGCTCGGCGCCGGCAACCGCGTCGCCCGCGTCCCGGTGGCGGTGTGGTCGAGGATCGCGTTGAGCAGCACGTCCTGCTTGATCGGCTTGGTCAGGAACGCGGTGCAGCCCGCGGCGAGGCACTGCTCGCGGTCGCCCTTTAGGGCCGACGCGGTGAGCGCGATGATTGGGGTCGGCGGGAGCCCCTGCCCCTTCTCCCAGGCCCGCATCTTTCGCGTCGCGGTCAGGCCGTCCATCACTGGCATCTGGCGATCCATCAGCACCAGGTCGTACCGGCGGGCCTCGAACATCTCACAGGCGATTGTTCCGGTGTCGGCGATCTCCACCTGGTAGGGCGTGTCCGACAGGTAGGCGAGCGCGATGGTGCAGTTGTCGGGCGAGTCTTCCGCCATCAGGATCCGAAGCGCCGGCAGGGCAGGCATGAGCCCGGTGTGCACCGCGACGGCCTTCGGCTTCGTCGCGGCCAGGCACGGCTCGAACGGCACCACGAACGAGAACGAGCTGCCCTTGTCGACGATGCTCTCGACCCAGATCCGGCCGCCCATCAGCTCGACCAGCCGCTTCGAGATCGTCAGCCCCAGCCCCGAGCCCCCGAACCGGCGGGTGGTCGACGAGTCGGCCTGGGTGAAGCGCTCGAACACCGTGCTCAGCTTCTCCCCCGAGATTCCGATGCCGGTGTCGGCGACGGTGAACCTCAGCGCGGGCGGGTTGTCGCCGACGGGTTCGGCGGTGACCCGCAGCGAGACACTGCCGCCTTCGGTGAACTTGATCGCGTTGCCGAGCAGGTTGAGCAGCACCTGGCGCAGCCGGGTCGGGTCGCCGACGAGGTCGGTCTCGAGGTTCGGCGCGATCTCGACCTCGAGGTGGAGCCCCTTTTCGATGGCGCGCGGCGACACCATCTCGGTCACCTTCTCGACCAGGTCATTGAGCGAGAAGCCGGTGCGCTCGAGGTCCAACTGCTCGGCCTCTACCTTCGACAGGTCGAGGATGTCGTTGATCAGGTTCAGCAGGTTGTCGCCAGCGCGGCGGAAGATCTGCACGTACTTGTCCTGCTCGGCGGTGAGCGCGGTCTTCGCGAGCAGGTCGGCGATGCCCATGATCGCGTTCATCGGCGTCCGGATCTCGTGGCTCATGCTGGCGAGGAACTCGGACTTGATCCGGTTCGCGCCCTCGGCGACGGCGCGCGCCTGGTTCAATTCGACCTCGACCCGCTTCCGCTCGGTGACGTCGCGGGCGGCCGCGAACACGCCCTGCAACGTCCGGCCGCGGTCGTAGAAGGTTGTCGCGTTGTAGGAGACGACCGTCGTCTTCCCGTCGAGCGCGCGGGCGGTCAGCTCGTAGTCGGTGACCTTCTTGTCGCTCAGCACCAGGTTGATCGCTGCCTCGGCGCGCTCGGGGTCGGTGAAGTAGCTCTTGAACGGGGCGCCGATCAGCTCGTCGCGGGTGCAGCCCGTCAGCGCCTCCATCTGCTTGTTCACGTCGGTGATG
>JANOHG010000227.1:0-1778 GCA_031406375.1 Archangiaceae bacterium
CGGCATGCTCGACGCGGTGAACGCACCCAGCTTTTCCTGTAACGCGTCGGCGAGCTTGTAGGCCTCGACGTTGGCGGTGAGCACGTCCGAGTCGAAGCTTGTCGCCGGCAGCGCGCAGAGACTCTGTTTCTTCGCAGAGTAAAGCGCCGTGCCCGCGGTCAGCTGCTGATCGCCGGTACGGTAGATCAGCCCGACGACGGCGAAGTCGGCTCCCGCCGCTTTGGTGACCGCGCCAATCCGGGCGGCGGTTGCTTCGTCGACCACCGCGCCGATGCGTGGGTCCGTCATCCCTGCTCCGCCGCTGGCAGCCGCTGGGGGCTTGTCTTCCTTTCCGCCGAAACTCGCCTTCACCTTTAAGACTCCGGTCTTCAGCTCGACGGTTTGACCATACCGTTCGCCGCGCGAGCCTTCGACCTTCACGTAGTGCTGTCCCGGAGCGAGGTTCTCTTCGATCACCGGCACCATTCCCAGATCGCGTCCATCGACGAACGCGGTGGCCCCCATGGGGCCTTCGATCGAGATGGAAGCCTTCGGTTGCTTCCCTACCTTCTTCTTCGCCTTCTCGAATTCACGTCCGAAGACCGGGGGGTAACCCGAAGGCAGTTGGTAGTTGGGGTCGAGCCTTGCGAGGTTGAACAGAGCAGCGGTCGCCTCTTTCTCATCCCCGAGACGAAACGCAGAGACCGCGAGCGAAATGTACGCCTCGAGGACCGCGGGGTAGTCGGCGGTACCGGGCTCGGCAAGCGACAGCTCGATGCCTTTCTTCAGCGCGACGTTCGCGTCGTCGAACCGCAGCTCGGCGAGCGCTTTTTTCCCGCTCTCGAGCGCAGAGGTAGCCTCTTGAGACGGCGCTGCTTTCTTTGAACTCGACGCGGCAGCGACAGGCTTTTCGGCCACCGCAGCTTTCATCGTCGGAACTGCCACGACATCCATCGCGTCGTCGCGCGTTTTCAACTCTTCGTTGAGCAGCCGGGTGAATTTGTTCGCCGACGCTTCCGAGGCGCCTTCCCCCACTGTGAAGGGGATGATCACGACGGTCGGCCGGTCAGCGCCGAATGCCAAAGACGAAGCAACGAGAATGATCAGGGGCAGACGCATGTTGACTTCTCGCTCTTAGGTGAGTTTCGACTGAAAAAATCGCTATTTAGGCGGCGGCACAGTAGCGATCAGGCCGCCTTCAGGTCAATTTTCAACCCATGCCTCTCTCACTCGCCACCCGGATCTTCCTCGGCTACGCCGTGGTGCTCGTCACTTTTGGCGCGGTGTCGCTGTTTTCAGTGACTGAGATGCGCCGAAACCAAAGAGAGTTCCGGCTGGTGTCAGAGGGGTATTTGCCGTTGTCGCAGCGGGCGGCAGCGATCGAGACAACCCATAAGAACCGGGAACGCGACACGACCCGGTTGCGCGACGAGAAAAGCGTCGTCACGCGTCGCGCGCTGATCGGGCTGACCCGACTGTACTTGCCAGGGCCGATGGCTGAAGAGATCAAAACCGGGCAGCGCAAGGTGAAAGAGGTGTTGGAGTTCGCCCCGGCGGGTGAACAAGACTTTGTCGCCGAAGTGGGACGAAAGTTCGACGAGCTGTCGCCGCGGTACGCCGAATATCAACTGCTCTCAGAATCTACCTTCGCGCTGCTCGAGAAGAGCGCTGACTGGGAGGCAGGCGACACGGCTTTGGATCATTTGCAGACGCTTGAGAATTCGATTGGGGTGAATATGCGGTTGCTGCACGGCTCGTTGCAGACGCGAATCAGCGACGTGGCGAAGCGGGCACAAGAA
>JANOHG010000248.1:0-1615 GCA_031406375.1 Archangiaceae bacterium
GGTGGGCCTCGATCAAACCCAGAGCACGGCGGTCGCGGTGCGGTGGATCGAGCAGCTGTGCAAGTACGGAAAAATCGAACTGGTGGGCGGCCACGTTTTCTTCCCCGCTGCGGATCACCATCGGCTGGGGTTGCCATTGCCGCGCGGTTGGAATGATGAGCACCCTGAGCTGCTTGGCGCACTGCATCGCGAGCTTGCAGCGAAGCTTCCGTCGTCGCTGCCGCACCGGGTTCGACTGAAGGCGGCGATCGGTCGGGTGTCGGATCACCTCTGCGCGCTGGCCACCGACGAGCAGGCCGATCTTCTCGTGCTTGGAACCCACCACCGCAGAGCCCTGGCGCGCCTGTTCAGCGTTTCAGAGCAATGTCTTCAGCTGGCTCCGATGTCGGTCGTCTGCGTTCCTTCCGGTCGCGCCGACCTGAGCGTTGAGCCTGGAATGTCGCGGGTAGATCGGGTGCTGATCGCAACCGACTTCTCTGCGAATGGCGACCGCGCGGTTGCCTGGGGGCTTGGCATTCTCGCGGCAGGCGGCACCGCCGACCTGGTGAACGTGGCGCTGGCGGCACCCAGCACAAACGACGATCAGAAGATCACCGAACGGTTGCTGGCGCGCGTGCCGGCCGAGGCGCGCGCGAATGGCCTCATCGTCCACACCCACATGCTCGTCAGCCCCAATCCCGCGCAGGCGATCGTGAGCGCCGCCGAGCGCTTCAATAGTTCGGTTATCTGTCTGGGCTCGCGGGGCACTGGGGGGATCGCGAAGCGCATCTTCGGGTCGACGGCGCTGGGTGTGTTCGAGGCAAGCAGCAAACCGGTCTTCGTCGTTCCTCCTCCGCTGCCATGAGGTGATACTCGAAGCCGTCCTCGACATCGGGGATGATGAGAGACAACTCGAAAGGTGGCAAGTCTGTGTTCACTCACGAAGGCCCCTCGAAGAGTCTGGCGAAGAACGCATTGCTGGCCGGGTTCCTCGCCTTCATCGCAGGCTTCTGCAACTCGGGCGGCTTCATCCTTATCGGCTCGTTCACTTCGCACGTGACTGGCAGCGTTGGTCGAATCAGCACTGATGTGGCTGAGGGCAAACCGGGCGCAGCAGTGTTCGCGATGTTGCTGGTGATCACGTTTTTTGGCGGCGCGTTCGCATCAACCATGATCATCGAGACCTACGGTAAAGCCAGACGACAGCAGGGCTACGGCACGGCGCTGCTGGGTCAAGGGGTTCTGTTGTCTGCCTTCGTGGTGATCGCTGGGCCTGAGTACGCGACTCACCCGCGCTTACTCGATGCAGAAGCGTCGATGCTGTGCTTCGCGATGGGAATGCAGAACAGCCTGATGACTCGCCTGTCTGGGACCGTCATTCGAACCACCCACCTGACGGGCGTGGTGACGGACCTGGCGATCGAAGCCGCGCGCTGGTACCGATGGCATCGCGCGAAGCTTCAAGTGCTGCCCCTGCTGCTCGGATCCCGCCAGCAGGTAGAACAACCCATACTCACGCGCTCGGTCTTGTTGGGAACGATCATGGCGACCTTCATCCTGGGAGGCATCGTCGGCGCCTGGCTGACGCACCATGAGAGCCGCTGGTCAATGGCGCTTCCGGCGGGTGGCGTATTTC
>JANOHG010001293.1:0-2453 GCA_031406375.1 Archangiaceae bacterium
GATCCAGGGGCTGATGGAACGCCTGGGAATGGAAGAGGGCGAGGTGATCGAGCACAAGTGGCTCTCCCGCGCGATCGAGAACGCGCAGAAGCGGGTCGAGGGCCACAACTTCGACATCCGCAAGAACCTGCTCGACTACGACGACGTGATGAACCAGCAGCGCAAGACCATCTACAAGCTGCGCCGAGAGGTATTGGCGGCGGGCGCAGGCGTGGCGCTGGTTGAGTACACCGAAGACAAGCGAACGAAGGTGAAGACGCGCAGTGAGCGCGTGATCTCGCTGGCTGACTTCAAGGAGCTCGTGCTCGACGCGGTAGAGGACGCGATCGTCGGCCTGACCGAGACCTACGCGGCTTCCCGGAATCCCGCCGCGTGGGATCTCGATGCGCTCGGTCGCGGCGTCAAAGACACCTTCGGCGTTGAAATGACGTTCCAGCCGAGCGGAACGCCCGACGCCTTGCAGGAGCAGATCTACAAGCGCGTCGAGAAGCTCTACCTCGATCGAGAGAAGGACTACGGCGAAGAATGGCACCGCTTCTCGCAGCTGCGCTACTTGGCGACCATCGATCAAATGTGGAAGGACCACCTGAAGGCGATGGATCACCTGCGCCAGGGCATTGGATTGCGTGGGTATGGCCAGCGTGACCCGAAGCTCGAGTACAAACGCGAGGGCTACGAAGGGTTCATCAAGATGTTGGCGGCAATCAAGGTGCAGTTCGTTTCGCAAATCATGCGGGCCCAGCCGCGCAGCAGCAGCGACGCGCAGGAAGAGACTGAGCGACTGAAACGAAAGATGGAGCAAGCACGCCGTGCCGCGATTGAAGGACGCGCGGGTGAAGACGGGCGCGCGATTGCGACTGTTCCCCGACAAGTCGTACGCGAAGGCCCGAAGGTCGGTCGAAATGACCCGTGCCCCTGCGGCAGTGGCAAGAAATTCAAGAAGTGCCACGGAGCACTGGAAGCCGCCTGATTGTGACGTTGTTCGCACCTCACAACGCAGTGCACGACCCGAGCCGTTCGCCGTCGCCGCGGCGCGAACGGCGATTGAGCTACAGCCGCGCCGGGTTCTTCGCGAACCGTTGCTCGAGTCCAGCCAACGCAGCGGCCGTCGGACCTTCGGCGATTTTCCGCGCTTCCTGAATCAACGCCGAAGTCTCGCGCGCGTCGACGATCATCAGCGCATTCGACGCTGCCTGGCGTGCCTGGCCATCGCTCTTCACGAAGGCCTGCACGAGCGCTCGGGCGGCGATGGCGCGAATCGCACCCTCTTCGTCTTTCGCCACCACTGGGGGCGTGCGCCACGCCCAGCTGTTGCCCACCATTCCGAGCGACTTGCTCAACAGCGTGAGCATCCTCATGTCGGACGCGGTCGACACCGCAGTGCCCAGCGTCTGAGCCACCAGCAACCGCCGGCAGGTACCCATTCCGGCCAACACCGCTTCCCGCTTCGGACCCGAGCTGAGCGTGACCAACGCGCGCACCGAGGCGTCGTCTGAGATTTCTCCCAGAGCGCTCACTGCTCCGCGGTTGATTTCGAAGTTCGACTCATTGCTGGCGAGCACCGCAAGGAAAATAGGAGATGCCGCTGGCGACCGCAGCTCACCGAGGACTTCGAGCAGGGCCAACTTCCATGCCTGCCACGCGGCTGTCTCGACTTCGCCCCGCGGTTTCGCCAAGAACGCGACTTCTTGAATCAGCGGGTAGAGCGCCTTTCGGCCGAGATCGCGAAGCGCCGGGCTCACTGTCGGTTGACGCCCACGCTTCTTCGCATCCAGCGCGACCAGGTTCATCCGCACACGAGCCAATGCCTCGAACGCCGCTTCGTCTGACTTGCGCGCAGCCGAAATCTGAGTCGCAAGCTGACGGCGAGCCTCAACGGGCAACTGCTCGGGCGAAAGCAGCACGCCCTGCGCGAACGCCTGAATCGACAACAATGACATCACCCATCCAGTGAGCGTTTTCATCGTCCGGTCTCCCACCACTTCACGGACGGAATCGCCCGCTCGCTATTCGTGCCACAGTGAACTTCTCCCGAGGCGAGGTGGTACAGGTACCAATCGTCGATCCAGTAGACGCGGTAGCCGTAGGGCAACACGGCCTGCTCGAACTGTTCCTTCATGATGTCTTTCCCACCAATCAACGGCCCGAATGGATCTGGCGAGAAGAAGGTGCGGTTGTTGATTAAGATTCCGTTCACCGTACCCGGTTGGTAGGCGAGCGCCGACCCCTGTACGCGCGAGTGCAGATACGGAATGCGAATGATTTCGGCATCGGTGAGCCCGGTCGCGGCCTTGATGATCGCCACCTGCGCGTCGACCTCAACCGCCGACGAAGCGCTCTCTGCCATCACGTTGGTATTCGCGAGGACCTGGTTGATCGACCGCGCCGCGGGGGGAATCAGCTCTTAGTTGCTCCCCAGACCCCCAGCCGGATCTAGGCGCTCACGGCCGGCT
>JANOHG010000377.1:0-4117 GCA_031406375.1 Archangiaceae bacterium
CACCAGCAGAACGAGCACCAGCAGAACGAGCACCAGCAGAACGAGCACCAGCAGAACGAGCACCAGCAGAACGAGCACCAGCCGAACGAGCACCAGCAGAACGAGCACCAGCAGAACGAGCACCAGCCGCAGGGCTCGAGCGTCTCTGGGTCAGAGTCCGCGACGAACTGGCACGAAAGCGAGCCCGCAGAAGGCTCGGAGTTTGTTTCGTCGGAGCCTGCTGCTGCGCCGCCCGAAATTCAGCCGGGATTCGCTGCGCTGGCGGTTCCGCGGCTCACTGACCTCGGGCCAACACTCGACTACGCAAGCAGTCCCGCAACCGGCCCGTTTCATATCAGCGCTGAAGGGCTGGCGTTGGCAATCAACGGCGAGATGCTCTCTCGGCTGAGCGGGCTCGTGGCGGTGGTGGGTGGCGTGGACGCGCATCCCGAAATGCGGCGCAACCGCGGTCGTGCGATTGACCAGAACTTCGGTGAAGGGGGCGATCAGCTTCAGCGTCTGAAGGGCCACGGCACGATGTACCTCGAGCTGGGCAGGGCGCACTTCCAGGCGATCGACCTCAACGACGAGGGCGCCTACCTTCGCGAAGAACGGGTGTTCGCGTTCGAAGAAGCGGTCGCGTTCGAGAACGGCCGCCTCGCAGCCGACGGACTTACCGTCGACATGGTGCACCTCAAAGGCCACGGCGCCGTGCTGCTCAAGCTCGACGGGTCGCTGAAAGCGATTGGCGTACCCCCTGGAACGCCCCTTAAGGTTCCTCTCGCGCGACTCGTCGGTTGGTACGGTCACGTCTCACCGCGGCTGCGGGTATTCGTCGGTCAAGCGACCGTCGAACTCACCGGCGAAGGCTACGCCCTGCTCGCTTCTCCGAGCTAACGAACCCTACAACGGCAACGCTATGTCGCCTTTCGGATTGCCTAGTGCCGGCATGGTGAGTGGCATCAAGTCGGACAGCACGCCGGGTGGGGGGCTACAACGAGCCGTTTGCACGATGGTCCCGCCGACACGCGAGCTCACTCGTCGACTGGCTTCTGGAGCTCTTCGGGCGGCAGAGCAATGGAGGCAGTCGAATGGGCACTCAAGACCTCCCACGACACCTCGGGACCAAGAAAGGGTCGGTAGTTCCCGCGCGCGCCGTTCTCGAAGGCCGGTCTCAACAACCGAGACCGCGCCAACTCGGTGCGTGCCACGCGCGGATACACCGGTTCCCGTGACATCTTGAAGCTGCGCGTTTGATTGGCGGATCCGTCGCTCGGCACGCGCATCACCCGGATGTCGCCGGAGAGTTTACCCAGAGCCACGTAGCGGAGGTCGAACTCCACGACGTAGTCGGCGTCTTTCCCGCGCACGGTGCCGCCTCCCTGGATGAACTCGAGACCCAAGCCGTTCTTGAACTCGTTCAACCTCAGGGTGCTATTGAGCAGCGCGCCCTCGACCGTCCACGGCGACCTGCCGCCGATTCGAATGCGAACCCCGTCATTCGGGATACCCACGCGGAACTCGCTGTGGCCGGTCGCGATCACCACGTCGTTCAGGGTAGCGACGGCCGTCAAGTAGCCTGCGTGCGTGCCAGGCATCACGTAGCGGCCCACGGCAAACCCACCGTCGGCGTCGTCCGCGTTGCCGTCAGCATCGACGTCCCAGGTGTAGTCAATCGTCGCGGGGCCGTCGTAGGCTACTGGCCGGCCCTTCTCGTCGATCCTCAGAGCTTGGGCGTGCAGCCGGTACTCATGGGCGCTCTCGGGGTCCGGTTTGGCATCCACCTTAAAGGCCAACAAGGGCGGCTCGGCCTCCACGTCGGGAGCGGGCGGCGGGTTAAATAAGGCGTCCTTGACGAGGCCCATCAAGGCAACGTGCCCGAACCAGGTCGGGTGCAGTGCGCGCTTGATGTCGCGCGCCGCGGCCCCTGACAGGCCGTCGCCGCGTTGGAACGAACCCGCGATCTCGAACAGGTTGGCCTTGGGCGTGTGTAGCCAGCGGCCGAGCCACGGGGCGCACATCCCGTGATCATCAAACGCTTCGGCCGTTGGTACGTAGACGAAGGACGGGGCCGTCGCACCGGCCTCTCTGCTGATCGTTCTCACCGCGCGGGCGATCATCGCGTTGAGGGCGTCCACCTGCGCGTTGGCCCAGCGACGATCTTCGGCGTCGACCGACTCGACTAGCCAGGATCCGGTGATGGGGAAATCGCAGCCCTTGCTGTAATCCGTGGAGAACAGACGCGGGTAGCCGAGCACCACTACGGTGGCGCTGGGACTCACCTCCGACAACCGCTGACGGATCGCCTCGTAGGTCTCGCGCAGCCGCTCACGGAGAGCGGGCTTCCGGCCCTGAATCAGCGCGTCGAGCTCGAAGCGACAGCTCTCGTTGAACAGCGTCGGAACCTCTACGCTCGTCGTGGAAACACAGCGTTCTGCGATCGTGGAGAAGCCCAGATCATTGCCCCCGACCGTGAGCAGCACATGGCTCGTGCCAGCAGGAATCAGGGGTACCTGATCGCGGATCACGTCGGTCGTCCGGTCGCCCCAACACGCGAGATGCCAGGACTCCGCCTTGCGTTCCGCCGCCAGATAGGGCCCGTAGGCCTCGGGCGAGGCGTAGCAGCCAGCGCCGCTGCGCTGTTTGACGTGCTTTGGGCAGTGCTTGGCGTTGGATCCATTCTCGCAGTCGTAGACCGGATTACCGAAGCCCGCGGAAAAGGAATCCCCGAGCGTGACCACCTTGGCAACAGGGAGGGTGCATATGCCCGCGCAAGACACGAAGCCACACGAGTCCGACTCAGAGCGCATGCACTCGAGACCCTCCTGGCACAGCCAGCGAAACCCATCACAACCCTCTCCCACCGCACCGCCGAGCGACGAGGTTTGGGCGCTCTTCTCGATCGCTGATCCGGGCGAGGAACTCTCCGCCACGGTTGCCTGTGCGGCGTCATCGATGCAGGCAGGAGTCGTGTAGAGCACCGACAGCCCAACAATGACCCGCACGGAAGCGCGGGCACGACGCGCGAAAATGGGAATGAGGGGGCTAGCTACGTTCATCACCTGAAGGTAGTGGCCAGGGCGCTGACCTGCCAGGACCATTGCTGCCAACTCCCGTGGCCTGTTGCGCCAAGCGCGCCTCAGTAAGGAAGCCGTACGTGCCATTGTGTAAGTACTACCGCGACTCGAGGGCGACTATTTAATGCGTATAGGGGCCGGCGGCCTGAGTCGACGAACCGCGCGAACGCCAGGGAAGCGCCGTTGCCGGAACCGAAGTCGGTCGGCAGCCGCTGCATCAGCAGCCGGTAGTGGATGATCCCCGCTGCGAACACGTCTCGTTCGGGGCCGACGATCTCGACCTCGGTCGCACCGGGCTTGCCCGCCTCTGGGGCCAAGTAGTCGAAGGTTCCCATCACCACCCCGGCGTGGCTCAGCTCCGACGAGTGGCCGGCGATCTTCGCGGCCCCGAAGTCGATCAGCTTCACGATCCCGTCCTGGGTGAGCATGATGTTGCCGGGCTTCAGGTCGCGGTGGCTGACGTTGCGGTCACGCAGGAAGCGAACCGCCCGGAGCACCGCGATCGTGATCGCGGCGGCGTCGCCCGCGCTGAAGACGAGCTTGGGACTGGATTCGATCTTTCAGCGTCACCCCGTCGACGAATTCCGCGACGTAATCGTAGACGTTGTGCACCGGATCTTTCCCGAAGCGGTAGACGCGAACGATGTTGTCGTGGCGAACCGTCGAGACCGCCTCGAACTCACGGAAGAAGACCTCGATCCACTTCGGAGCGGTACCGAACTCGGAGAACGGGACCTTGATCACCACCGGCGGTTTCTCCTCGTGTTGCGCGAGGTAGACGGCGCCCATCGCCCCCCGCCCGAGCTCGCGCAGGATCTGAAAGCCGCCGATTGTTTTGACCTGCGAATGCGCGGGAACGCCGAACTCGCCCGCCGTGGCGCGCAGCGCCCGGACCCGTTCGGCGAACCGGTCGTAGGAGCGCTCCAGCCCCGCCAGGACCACCGGATCCTCGAGCAGCAGGTCGAGGGGCTCGAGCGGCGGCATCGCACCGATCAGCCGCCGAAGCCTCCATGTCAAACCGGTGCGCAGGCAATCAGGCGTTCGTGCGCGTGCCTTGGACC
>JANOHG010000404.1:0-4769 GCA_031406375.1 Archangiaceae bacterium
CTGGTCCTTCATCGAAGGTGAGTTCATGAAGGACAATAAAGGTGGGTGGGTGCTCGAGGACCTGGGGGGTGGAAAAGTCAAAGCCACCTACAACATCGAGGTTACCGTCGGAATGCTGGTTCCGAAGGCGATCATCACTGCGCTCGTCGACACTCAATTGCCGAAGACGCTTGAGGCTTTCAAGAAGCGAGCGGAAGCCTTGATCAGGTTGCCTTGATCAGGTTGCTGCGCGGCGCGGGTGCATTAGAATCATCCTCACCTGACACAACTGCCCGATCACAACAGCCTGTCGGCGGACAAGCTGTTGATTTTTATCGCCATCACCTGAGTCCCCAACTTGCAGCCCATCCATTTGCAGAACAATTTCGCAGCTCGGACGTACTGAAGGGAACGGGGTTCACTCTTCCATGCTCGACGCCTTCATCATTGAGGAACTCAAACGACGCGAGCGCGAGCGCCAGCAGCATGAGCGCGGCCGTCCTTCGTTGGAGATCCCTGCACCCAATCCGGATCCTGATGATGAGGCTGAAGAAGGCCGGCGATCGGAAGAAAAACAAGATCGCCCTCAGCGCGGCGTGATTGTCATCGACCTGTAGTAAATTCTCGTCTCGTGCTCGAGCAGCTGCTGGGCGTTTTCAAACGAAGGCGCCCGCTCGATTTGTGGCGGCACGAATTCTATCGACTGCCCCTTGCGAGCGCAGAGTCGACGGTTGGCCTCGAGACCCGGCGCGCCGATGACGCGTACTTTTATCTGGTGCGCTTCAAGACGGTGCTGCCGGCACGGATCCACACGCCGGCGCCCGTCAGCTTCGAGGCCTTGCTCCGGGTTCATACGCCCGCGTACGTCGAATCGCTGACCCAACGGCAGACGCTGGCGTCGATCTTCGCGCTCAACGTCGAAGAGGTAGAAGCTGAGACGCTGCTGGCCTCGATTCGCGTCGCGTGTGGCGGCACCGTCGAGGCAGCACAGCGCACTCTTGCCACCAAAGACCCGACGCTGAATCTTCTGGGTGGCTTTCATCACGCAGGGCCCGCGCGCGGCGGCGGCTTTTGCGCGGTCAACGACATCGCGGTGGCGGTGGCCGCGGTCCGGGCCGAGGGGTTCGAAGGGAAGATTGGAGTGATTGATCTCGACGCGCATCCTTCAGATGGCACCGCCGAGTGTTTCAAGGGCGACAGTTCGGTGTGGCTCGGGTCGATCAGCGGGGTTTCGTGGGGGCCGCTGGCAGGCGTCGATGAGGTGGTGCTGCCCGCCGGAACGGGCGATGTCGTCTACCTGGAAGCGCTCGAGGGTCTCTTGGCGCGGATGCCAACGGTCGACCTCGCGTTTGTGATCGCCGGTGGCGATGTGATCGCCGGCGATCGCCTCGGCCAGCTTGGACTGACGCTGGCGGGGGCACGCCAGCGGGACTTGAAGGTCGCCGAACATCTTCACGGGCTGCCCCAGGTGTGGTTGCCGGCGGGCGGCTATGGATCTCATGCCTGGAAGGTGCTTGCCGGCAGCGCCTTGGCGCTGGTGTGGCGCAGCGCGGAAGCCATTCCCAGTCGGTACGATCCACTTGCGGCACGGTTCAAGGACGTCTCGCGCCGGTTGAGCTCGGACGCGTTGGGAAACGAGCCGCTGATTACCGAGGCAGATTTGGCCGAGATGTTCGGGCACAAACCCGCGGGCGCCAAAAAGCTGCTCGGTTTCTACACGGCCGAAGGGCTCGAATACGCGCTTGAGGCGTACGGCCTGATGCCCTTGGTCCGCAGGATGGGGTACGGCGAGCTTCACGTTGCGATCGAGACGGTGGCCGCGACCGACAGAGTTCGGGTGACCGGAAAAGACAGCCGTTCTGGCGAACGAGTGAACCTGGTCGAGCTCGAAGTCGAACGTCGAGGCATCGACGGCGGCAGTTTTCTCTTCATTAACTGGCTGTCGCTGCGAAACCCTCGCGCGAAGTTCAGCCCGCAGCGTCCGCAGCTTCCCGGCCAGGAAGTGCCAGGGCTCGGGCTGGCCCGCGAGATGAGCCAGATCCTTGCCTTGATGGCCAAGCGCCTCGTGCTCGACGGCATCGCCTTTCGGCCCAGTTGGTACCACATGGCATTCGCAGGCCGGCACACTGGGCGCTTCGTGACGCCCGCCCGCCAGGGGCGGTTCGAAGCGCTGGTTCGGGATCTCAAGCATCTGCCGTTGCTTGAAGTCACCCACGCCCTGTCAGATGGGCGCGTCCAGCTCAACGGTGAACCTTACAAGTGGGAACCAGAAGAGATGATTCAGTGGCTGGTTCCTCACCGCAATCCGGACGCCGCCGCCGAGATTTCCACCGAGCGCGACCGCTGCCACTTCACCCTCGACGTGCAGGGTCAGGCCGTCAGTGGACCAGCGGCGAGCTTGGCGCCCCAGGGTCCGGATTCGGCTGGCTGACCTTCAGCGGCTCGAGTCGGATCAGATTCTCGTTCTCGAACTTCAGCCCTTCAGACGGGAACGTCATCCCCGACGGACCCCACTCGGGTACGAAGAGCAGCGGTTGCGCTTCGCCGTTGTAACCGAGCTGAACCAACAGACCGGTTTCGTACTTTCGGCACTTCTTGCTGCAGCAATAGAACTCTTCGCGCACGCGGTAGAGGCCTTCTTGCGCGATCGCGGCGAGAGAAACGCTCCACCCGACAGAGGGTACGGTGGTGCCGCGTGCCTGCCACTGGGCGCGGTTGTGGGCCCAGCTTTCCGGCTGGTAGATGCCCGGGCCAGGGTCTCCGTGGTTGTGAAAGTAGACCAGCCTGCCGGCGGGGATCCCCTCGAGCGGCTGGGTGGTTCGGTAGATACCGCAAGGCGGGTGGTCGGCCATCGGCCGAGGTATACGACAGAAGAATGCGGTTCAAGGAGGTTTCGCCGTGACGACCACCGCTGCGCCTACAGTTTCGATATCGGCCCGCATTTCGGGGCTCAATGCCTTGCTCGAGCACGGCCCGTCAGGGGCCACCCTCAAGACGGTGCCACCCAAAGACAACGGTGGAACCGGCGAATCGTTTTCACCGACTGATTTGGTAGGCGCAGCCCTGGTGGCTTGCGCTCTGTCGACGATGGCGCTGGGCGCAGCGCGAGAAGGCCTCAGCTTTGGCGATGCCTCGGGAACCGTCGAGAAAGAGATGACGCCTCCCCCACGCCGAATCGCCAGGCTCACCGTGGTCCTGCAGATGCCCAAGCAGGTGAAACCAGAACATCGCCTTCGGTTGGAAGAGCTTGCGAGAAACTGTCCAGTGGCGCGCAGCATTCACCCCGAAGTGAGGCTGCCGTTCACGTTCGAGTATCCGCCCGTCTGAAAGTCGTAAAAAAAAGCTCAGGTTCCCGTCTTCGTCGAATCCGGCGGCACCACCAGCCGCAGCTGGCCGTTCTGTGCGGTGAAGCTCTTCGCGTCTACTTCGCGCTCGAGGTAGGTGTAGCCGGCGAGACCGAGCTCGTAGACCCGCAGGATCTGCCGTGACTCATCGAGGGTGATCTTGCCCAGTCGCAGCGCCTGCTCGGCGTTGCGGCGCATCTTCGTGATCAGGTCATCTTTGTTGTAGCTCACGTAGTCGAGCACTTCGGTGACGCTGTTTCCTTCGACGACGTGATCGATGAGGTAGCCGCCGCCGGGCGCGAGCGAGACCTGCACCGCGTGGGTGTCTCCGAACAGGTTGTGGAGGTCTCCCAGAATTTCCTGGTAGGCGCCGACCAGGAAGATTCCGATGTAGTACTCGTCGTCATTCAGCGGGTGAAGCTCGAGCTGATCCTTCACCTCGCGCTTGTCGATGAAGTGTTCGATCTTCCCGTCGCTGTCGCAGGTGATGTCGGCGAGGACTCCGCGTCGGGTAGGGCACTCGTTGAGGCGGTGAATCGGCATCACCGGGAAGAGCTGATCAATCGCCCACGAGTCGGGCAGCGATTGGAACACCGAGAAGTTGCAGAAGTAGGTGTCGGCCAACGATCTGTCGAGCGCCTCGAGCTCTTCAGGCACTTCGCCGCCTTCCCGTGCGAGCCGCATCGTCTTGTGGCAGATCGCCCAGAAGAGGTTTTCAGCCACGACGCGTTCTTCGAGCGTCAGGTGGCCGAGCGAGAAGAGGGTGAGGCTCTCATCCTTGTACCCAGAAGCGTCGTGGTAGGCCTCGAGCAGGTTCTTTCGCGTCAAATCGCGGTAGGTCGCCCACAGATTTTTCACCACCTGCGGCGAAACTTCGGCCAGCTGATCAGGCGGTCCTTCGCCACCGAACTCGCTGCTGCCCAATACCTCGGTCACCAGCACCGCGTGATGGGCCACGATCGCTCGACCCGATTCGCTGACGAGAATCGGGTGCGGCGTGCCCGCGAGGTCGCACGCTTCCATCACGCTGAACACCACATCGTTCGCGTATTCCTCGGTGGTGTAGTTCATCGACGACGCAAAGTTGGTCTGCGACCCGTCGTAGTCGACGCCAAGCCCGCCTCCGACATCGAGGTACTTTAGCGGGGCTCCCAGTCGCGCGGCCTCGACGTAGAAGCGGCCAACTTCTCGCAGCGCGTCCTTGACGTTGCGGATGTTCGAGATCTGGCTGCCGAGGTGGAAGTGGAGCAGCTCGAACGTGTCGAGCAGCCCAGCTTCACGCAAGAACCCAATTGCGCTCATCAGCTCGGACGAGCTCAGGCCGAACTTCGAACGATCGCCGCCCGACGCTTCCCACTTGCCGGCGCCGCGCGAGCTGAGCCGCACGCGGATGCCCAACGCCGGCGATTTCTGGCGCGCATCGATGCGCCGGAAAAGAACTGGAAG
>JANOHG010000410.1:0-1430 GCA_031406375.1 Archangiaceae bacterium
GCTTGATCTGCCAACCCGTTGCAGTCGTCGTCGAGGCCATTGCACACCTCGCGCGATGCAGTCCGCGCGTCGCAACCGTTGAAGTCTCCGTTCGGCTGGCAAGTCTCGAATCCGAAGCAGGTGCCCAGCGGTGCCTTCTTCGAGCAGCTGCGCTTGAGGCCGACAGTCACCGTCGAGCACTCACAGGTGCCTTTGTCTGACACACATTGCCGTGCGACTTTCCCCTCGAGCGAAATCGATCGACACGTGAACCCTGAAGGGCAGCCTGCAAACGTGCAGTCGGCGCCGCAGAAATTCCCACCGTCCAAGGGCAGGCATTTGTCACCCACCGCGTTGCAGTCGCTGTGGGCGCTGCACGGCAGGCAGAGTGCCTTCAGCGGTGGAGTGCACAGCGACCGATCGCCCTCGCTCTTGCATTCCCAGCCCTTGGGGCAACTCGTTCCCGCGTCGGGGGTATTGCAGACCACGGTGCAAACGCGGCCGTTGCCAGGTCCGTACGGCAGACAAGGACCCACCGTGCATTGGGAATCGGCGATGCACGGATAGCCAACCGAGCCCGGTTGTCCCGCGTCGATCGGCGTGTAGCAGCGGCCGTTGACGCACAACTTTCCGATCGGACACTGCGCCGCCGACTTGCACTCGCAAGCGCCGTCGAGAAGACAGTCGGGCTCTCGCGCAGGAGCAAAACACCCCGCGATGAGCAAGCAGATGAAGCAGACAGGAAGAGCGTTTTTCACCATCACCACCGCGCTGAGCGTCAGGCCTACGCCCGCGAAGGGGCGGAAGCTAGGCGAGGTTTGGCGCCAAAGCGAGCCCGTCACCAATCCGCTTGGCTACTTCAAGAACGCGGTCAGCCTGTCCGCCCCGGTCTCACCCTCGGTGGGATCAATCACCACCGCCTTTCCCGCGGCGATGATGACCATCACCCGGTCCCCAAGCGCCAGCGCGGCTTTCAGCTCAGGCCTCGCCTTCAACAGCGCGAAGTACGCCTCTGACAGGTATTTCACCTTCAGCTGCTTGGCGACCCCGGTGACTGCCTCACTGTCGACCCACCCACCACTGCGGTAAATGAAGGTTCGGCCTCCTGCCACCCGCACCGGCTCGCTGTCCTTGGGTGCCTGTTGCTCTTCTTTCATCTCGCGCATCTTCTTCGAAACCGCGATTCCCGCTTTGCCGTCCGCCGAATCCAGCGCTTGGCTCGCGGGCGCAGCCGAAGGTGAAGCGCCCGTTCCTCCCCCTCGAAACGCCGCCGAAGCGTCGTCGTCTTTCATCGGCTCGGCCGAAGGCTTCGGCGCAAATCGCGTCACTGACTTCTCGGCCGAATGCCCACGCGTCTCGTCGCCTCTCCAAGGTCGCGGCGGAGGCGGCGGCGGCCGATTGTTGGCCATCGGCAGCGGCGCGTCTTCGACCACGAGATACGAGGTGTATGG
>JANOHG010000442.1:0-1689 GCA_031406375.1 Archangiaceae bacterium
GTGGTGGATCGAGGGATGCGCAGAGGGCGTGACGGGATGGTCGATCGACGGTGTGGGTGAGGGCGATCAACGCGAGGGGTCGATCGCCGAGGTCGACCAGCAGCCTGGCTTCAAGAGCCGCCAGACGTTCTTCGACGGTCAGTTTCATTGCGTCTCGTTGGCGAGATCATCGGCCAATTGATACGGGTCGGTCGTTCGTTCAGCAATCCTTCGGGAAACCTCGGCGAGGTTGCCCTTCTCACGCTCGAGTCGCGCAAGGCCCGCCTTCAGCAGCCGATCGCGGAGCAGCGCGACGAACTGGGTGCCGGCCCGCGACTGCTCACGCACCTGCTTGTTGCCGGTGCGTTCGAGCCAGGCGCGGTGCTTCTGTATCGCGGCGGCGAGCTCTTCTATTTTCTGGTCTCGCGCGGCAACCACCTTCTGAATCAAAGGCTCCCACTCAGCATCGAGGTGTTCCTGCTTCGCGATCGCCGTCATTTTGTGGTGCGCGTCGTGATCTTGAAGCTGCATCGGCGGCGCTCGGATCGCGTGGCGCAGCTCGAGCATCGCGTTGAGCTCGCGAACCACGCGATCAGCGCCGTCAAGGTCCGACTTATTGATCGCAAACACATCGGCGACCTCGAGGATGCCAGCCTTGATCGCCTGAATGTCGTCTCCCATGCCCGGTACGAGCACGACCACGGTCGTATGCGCGAGGCCCGCGATGTCGATTTCGTCCTGCCCGACGCCGACGGTTTCGACGATGATCACTTCGCGGCCCATTGCGTCCATCACGCGAATGCAATCACCGGTCGCGCGCGACAGCCCTCCGAGGTTCCCGCGCGTGGCGAGGCTGCGAATGAAGACCTTGGGATCCGTCGCGTGACTCTGCATTCGGATCCGATCGCCGAGGATGGCGCCCCCCGTAAACGGGCTGGTGGGGTCAACGGCGATCACGCCGACGGACAGGTCGGCTCTTCGGTAGTGGGCAATCAACCGGTCGGTGAGCGTCGACTTCCCTGCCCCAGGCGAGCCGGTGATGCCGATGACGTAGGCCTTGCCGGTATGCGGAAAAATCGCCCGCAACGTCGCGGTAGCGCCATTCGAGCCATCGTCGATCATCCGCATCAGCCGCGAAGCCGCGCGGATGTCGCCCGCTAGAATCCTAGAGGCCAAACCCTGCGGGCCCCACGGGTCAATCAAGCAACGACCTCGATGAGATCGCTCGCCACACCTGTCACGCGTGCAACGAGCGCGCGGATGCCCTTGAAGTCTTCGAGCTCGAAGCGATCAGACCAAACTTTGCCGCGCGGCCCAGCGAGCAGCCCGCGGAAGGTTCGGCCCGTAACGCGCGCCGCAGCGAATCGGTAACGCTCGTTGCCGACCTTGAGCTCGGCGAACACTTCGAACGAACTGGTGGGAGGCAAGCTGCCTTCGGCGCCGAACGCGGTGAAGAGATCCCGCAGTGACAGCGCGTGAACGACCGCGGTGGCGGCCTTTGGCGCGCTGCCCGCTTCGTCTCCGAACAACGCGCCCAAATACGCCTCGAGCGCCGACTTTTCGCGGAACTCACCGAGTTCGAAGCCCTGGCTGCCAGGAACGGTGAGCTCGACCCCTGCCCTCGCCGCCCGCTGCACCCGGAAGTTGCCGAGACGATCGGTGCCGATGGTGATCCTCATCTCGCCGATCTGCAGTTGGGTGGTGAGCTGC
>JANOHG010000445.1:0-1464 GCA_031406375.1 Archangiaceae bacterium
CATCGCGCAGCCGCTTGAGCCGCTGAAGCCCAATCACCCCTTCCTGTGCCAACAGCTGTAGCAACGACTCGGTCGCCTTCACTGCCGCACCGAAGTCCACGTCAGATGTTTGCGCCCGCAGCTGCTCAAGCGCTCCCTCGACGTGCTCAGGGCTGACCGGAACGGGGCCGTCGCTCCACGCGGCCGAGAAGAGCGCCTCGACCGTTGCCAACAGCAGCGGGCGACGATCCGCCGGTGCGTTGTGCACGAAATTCTCTTCGAGCTTGGTCACCTTCTCTTCGTCCAACGCGGCCAGTCGGGGCAGGGTGCGAAAAGTTTCGGCCACCAGATCGCTGTCGAACGCGTCGGCCTCGTCGTCGAAGGCAAACGCTTCCTCGAGCAGCACCAGCGAGAGGAACTGTTGGACATCGTCGTGGGTCGCTCCCGCTTCGAGCAGCGCGCGCCGCGCCTGTTCCACGACCGGCGCCAGCGCAGGATCCTTTTCGACCTGTGCGAGCGCGGCAAAGACGGCGAGCGCGAGCGCCGCCTGCTGGTCTTCCATGTCGCCGGTCGAGGTGGCCTTTTCGGCGCGCTCTCGTCGGTCGGGGTGGGCAGTCGCCGCGGTAACGAAGAGGAGCTCGAGGTCGTTCAGCGGCTCGCCGCGGGCAGACTTGTCGAGGGCGCTGCGCACGGACTTCGGATCCAGGAAATGCGCGATGACCGGGTGCATGAGTGAAAGGCGGTAGCACAGCTGTGGTGCTAAGGGCACAAACGTGCCGAAGAAACTGGAAAGCGGGTTCGAGGTCGCGGTGAAGCTGCTTGGGCACAGTGAGAAGAGCCGCGCCCAGCTCGAGGCCGCGCTGGTGCAGAAGGGCTACCCGATGAGCGAGATTCGCGCGGCGATCGATCGCTGCGCACAGCTTGGGTACCTCGACGATCTCCGCGCTGCCACCCAGCTCGCGCGGCGGTTGTTTGCCGAGGGCCGATCAAAAAACGACGTACAGCGCCGGCTCAAGGCAAAAGGGTTTGACCCCGCGGCTGCCGAAGCGATGCCTCACGACGACCTGAATGCCGCTCGAGCGCTGCTGAAATCGAAGCGCGTTGTGGGGCTCAAGGCAGCCAGGCTGTTGCTTTCGCGAGGCTTCGAAGAAGAGCTGGTTTCGACGTTGGTTGATGTGGCTGAAGCTGGCGAATAGGGTGCCCGCCGATATGAAAACTGCAGTGAGAATCTCGAGCCTGGCGTTGATTGTGTCGCTGTGTGGGTGCAAGTCGTTTGGGGTCTTCAGCAGCGACGAGAACCCCAGCGTCACCTACGCCGAAGACGCCGATACCAACATCGCGAACGGCAACGAAGCGCTCGAGAGCAAGAACTACATAGAGGCTAAAAAGGGGCAACTTCCTCTAAAACACATTGCCACGCAATGGCTCGAAAATAATCTGTTCAAATACAAAATCTCTACACAAAAGGCAGTGAAGGAATCCATG
>JANOHG010000448.1:0-2984 GCA_031406375.1 Archangiaceae bacterium
CATCAGCACCTGCACTTGCTGCCTGGGATGCGCCGGCTGGTCGAAGGCCTGGCGGTCGAGCTTGGGCTTCCGGTGCGCTGGCCATACCTCCGGCCGTCGATAAGGTGGATGATGCGCCCTGCCGCGGCGGTGAAGTCGGCGTTGTTGTTGGGCATGGTTCGCGCTCGACCGAATGCGCAGGCACGCAGGGTTGCTTCCCACGGGGTCTTCGAGTCAGGCGTGCTCAATGAACGGCGGCTGCTGCGCCTGGTGTCCAAGCTCGAAGCCGGCGAACACGAGATAGTCTGTCACCCAGGGCTTTCGCCCGGGGTGGTGTCGGAAGATCCGCTGTGGCGTTACGAGTGGGAAGGCGAGTTTGCCGCGGTCTGCAGCCCTCGGGTTCGCGCGCTGATCAACGAGCGCGGAATCGAGCTGTGCTCATTTGCCCAGCTCGGTTGAGTTCCCGCTTCAGTTGATGCCAGGCGTGCAAGTGCAGCTGGGGATGTCGCAGACGGTTCCAGACGCGCACGTCCCTCCGCACATCGACGGGCACACGCATGACTTGCTGTTCGGCTCGCAAACCTTGCCACCCGTGCAGGCACCACCACACGGATCTCCATTCGGATCTGGAGTCGCGTCGAGCCAGTACCGGTAGCTGACAGCGACGTTCTTGCCGGCTGCGTTCGGAATGCAGTCGCCAAAGAAAACGATGCGACGGCTGGCCGAGTCGAAGTCGTAGCCGTTGGTGCGATTGCGGGGAATGTCGGCCGCATTGCATGCGCCGCGGGTTCCGCCCGCCTCGATGGCGATCTTGATCGTCGATGAGATCGGCGGCTTCAACAGTTGGTGTCCCGTGGCGTTGATCGCCGAAGAGAGGATCGCGTCGATGGTGGCTGCCAGCTGAGGACTGCCGGTCGTCTGCGCGACAGTGATGTCGCCGAGGATTCCACCCGTCGCGGCGATCGCGGCCAGGTTGCGGCGTGGGTTGTTGTTGGTCTCGCCACACTGCTGGCCTTGTGGGCAAACGATGCCGTGCAACACCGCCTTCGAGCCCGCGCCGTCATAGTTGTTGAGGCGGTCGATGACGGTCGCGATCGCGGTGGTGCTCTGATCGTCCGCGTCGCCCAGATGAATGACGTGCAGGGCTGCGCCTTCGCGAATCTTGTTGAGCGTCGCATCGGTTGTCTTGGGAAGCAGCGTCGGCAGGTAGCTCTGAAATGACTGGAGCGCTTGTTCATTGGCTGTGCCGGTGATTCCAAACCAATTCGCCACACCGCCTGAACTGCTGAACCACGAGGACATCGTCGCGGCCACATTCGTGAAGGGCCGGTAGCACAGGGGCATCGTGTTGGGCGTGCAGGTCATGTTGTAGTATCCGGTGCTGAGACCTCCGGCGCGCCAGTCGAGGCCGGCGGTCGCGAGCTTGGTCGAGAAAACCGTGGCCGCATTGCCAACCGCGGCCTGGTAGTCCTTCATCGAGCAGCTGTCATCGACGACCCACATAAAATCGACCTTCGCGTTGATGTCCGAGAGGAAGACTTCGCAGGTGGTCGCCGTGTAGTCGCCGAACTGGGCGAGCGAAGACCCGCCGGCAGTGTCATCGAGGTGGAAGATGCTTTGACCGGTGTAGTTCGCCACCGGTACGAGCGCGATCAAGATCACCGCGCGGGTAGCCGTGCGACGCACGTATTCCGCCTGAATCTTGAAGGGGCCCGTCGCTCCCGCAGCACCTTGCAAGAGCCCCATCGTGTCTTGCCCGAGCAAGGCCTTGGCGATGTCATTGATTCGAGTCTTCGCATCGGCGGCGCCCGCGTTGTCGTAGGTCCCTCGCACGGACTGCGCAAAACCATCCCAGGTGGTGAAGGTCTGGATGATCTGCCCGCTCACGCCGCCCGTGGTGTTCATCCTTCCGCGCGCATACTGCTCTTCGAGGGTTGCGTTGGCGCCAGCTGGAACCTTCGAGAGCACCAGCCCTGCGATCTTGGTCGTCGGGTCATAGAAGACGAGGCCTCTTTCGGTGGTGGCAGCACCCGTGGGCACCGCAAGCCGGCCGACTTCGCTGAAGCCCGGCGCGAGCGCGACCTGCACGTCTCCTAATCCGGAGGACAAGAAAATCACCGGCTTCAGGTTCGCCGTGGCGCACGCTTGGAGCGCAGGCCCCATTCCGCCATCGGGCAGCGACGTGTCGTTGATGGTGGGGTTGAGCTCACCCGGATCCACTTTGCCATTGTGGTTCCCGTCTTCGGCGCCGTCTTGAATGCCATCGCCATCGGTGTCGGCGTTACAGGCGCCCGTCTTCTGCGCGGGGTCGGCGTCGAAGATGATCGCGGTGTACTTGCAGACCACGGCATCTGCGCCTGGCATCTGCAGCCCAACCTCGATGCCGTCTGGCAGCCCATCGCCATCGGTGTCGAGCTTCAGCGGGTCGGTCTTGCAGACCATTGCGTTGATCTCTTCCGGGTCGGACAGACCGTCGCAGTCGCTGTCCTTTCGGATCGCGTTCGATTCTCCTGGGTCGACTTTGCCGTCCTTGTTCTTGTCTTCATCTGCGTCATCGAGCGTGTCGCCGTCGCTGTCTTTCTTCGTCGGATTCGACTTGCTGCCAGGCTCGGCGTCCGGTTGAAACGTCGTGCCGCAGGTCGCGTTCACCGTGGTGAGCCGCCCCATCTCGACGCCATCTCGAATTCCATCGCCGTCGCTGTCGTTGTTGCACGGGTCCGTCTTGTCGTTGCCTGCGTAATTGGTGAAGTACTCGTCGAGGTCTGACAACCCGTCGCAGTCGGTGTCGCGGGTGGCGTTGTCGGTTGCGTTCGGATTGCAGCCCATGCTGCCGCTACCGCCCGTACCATTGCCGCCGCCCACGCCATTGCCACCACCCGCGCCGTTATTGCCGCCCGTGCACTTGCCAGCAACGCAGGTGGAACCCGTGCCGCACTGCGCTTCGGTGCTGCAAGGAACAACGACCGAGCCCCCGCAATCACATGCAGCGCCAAACACACCAAGAA
>JANOHG010000463.1:0-2406 GCA_031406375.1 Archangiaceae bacterium
GCCATGCCGTTGATCGCGCAGTGCCTCGCCATTTTCGCAGGTGTTGCAGCGGTTCAATCTGAGGGTTCAGCTGCGTTGCAGGCCGAGATTCCCGAGGCATCGGCGGACGCGGGCACAGATCCACAGCCTCAAGCGGATCTGGACGCTGGCGCCCCCCTCAGCGCACAGAACGCTCCGCTTATCCGCACTGGGTCGTTTCTGATCGCCACCGACGAAGACAATGGCCTGTACGAGCTCGAGCAGTTGCTGAGCGCGCCGGTCGTCACTGCCAGCGGCGACGCCCAGGAACGCGGCCTGGCCCCGGCGAACGTCACCGTCATTTCGCGCGTCGAAATCGTCCGCCATGGGTGGCGCTCGATCGGCGAAATCCTCGCGAGTGTGCCGGGCACCTACGTCGTGGACGATGGCGTGACGTATTCGGTGGGCGCGCGCGGAGTTTCCGGCGGCCTGCGCGGCGGTACCCGCATCGTGCGCATCTCGATCGACGGAATCGAAGTCGGCTTCGAGCCCGATCTGTCGGCCTCGATCGGCCCCGAATTCATCCCGCTGGAAGCGATCGAACGAATCGAGATCGCGATGGGCCCGCTGTCGGCGATCTACGGAGCCAACGCGTTTCTCGCGACGGCGAACATCATCACCAGGAGCGCACGCCCCGGTGTGCACTTCACCCTCGGCGCGCACTTCACGCGCCTCAACAAGCCGGGCGGCTTCGGCGCTGCCGGCGTCGTCAGCTACGCCTCGGAGTCCTTCTCGTTGCTGGTCGCGATGAGCCTGGGCCGCGACGATCGTTCGGGGTTGTTGCTCAACGCCCCACGCGACCCGGCGGACCCCCGGCCAATTTTCGGCGTCGAGTCGGTGGACACCGCTCGGCCGCTGAGCGTCTTCGCCAAGCTTCACTACGACTCGAAACTGCTAGGGACAATCAGCCTCACGGGTGGCTTTCAGAACCTCGACTCGTCGGCCGAGTTTCAGCCGGGCTCGTTTCTCACCCACCAGAGCCGAATCGCTGTCTCGAACCGCTGGGTCAGCCTGGGGCTCAAGCGCGAGTTGAGCGACACGTTGCGTGTGCAGGTCAACCTGGGGTGGGGGCAGGGATCGCCGCTGGAGTCCTACCGAATGTTCCTGACCGCCGACACGCGCTCGTTCTTCCTGCCGAGGTTCGAGTACCAGGCGGTGACGGGCATCGCCCACCTCACCTATGCACCCTCGGAAAACTGGTCGGTGCGCGCCGGCGTCGATGCGCGTCTGTCGGGGCAGCGAGCGCTCTACTACACGCAGGTCTACAACGCGCAGATCGACGGCTTCAAGCCGGGCGATCAGGTCGACCGGATTCCCGACCGAGCGCAGCGCGACTTCACCTTCTACGACATCGCCGGGTTCATGCAGCTCGCGGCCAACCCGACCTTCGCCAAGAAGCTGCATCTGACGGGCAACCTGCGCGTCGACTCGACCGCCACTGGGCCCGTCGCGTTTCCTATTCAGCACAGCTGGCGCGCCGCAGCCGCGTACAAGTGGACGAACAGCCTCGTCACCAAAGTGATCGGTGGCCGCTCGTTTCAGACTCCTTCAGGCGTGATGATGTTCGGCTACCCCGGCTTCGGGCCCACCAATAACCTGATCGGCAACCTGAACCTGCTCGGCGCCCCACGGCTTCGTCCCCAGACGATCGACAGCATCGAGGCGGTGTTCGCAGCCACCTTCTTCGACATGATTCACTTCGAAGGCGCGGGCTATTACCACTTCCTCAACGACAAGATTGAGTTCGTGCGCAGCGGGCAAGACTACACCGCGGTGAATCGGGCGCAGGTCAGGCACCTGGGCTTCGAAGGAACCCTGACCATTCGCATGGGCCGGTTCTCTTCGCGACTCAACGCCAACTTCCAACAGGAAGTGGGGCTCAAGCTGTTGGCCGACCTTCCCCAATACCCGGCGGTGAAGTTCGTCACCTCAGTCGAAGCGCACGTTCCCGAGTGGTATCTGCACCTGTGCGTGGACGTTCGCTGGGCGACCTCGCGCGCGGCTCCGGTGGTGGAAGGTGACTACAGCCTTCCGCGCATGACCTTCATCGACTTCATCGCCTCGTCGACAGGCATCGCACTCACCGACGATCCGCTGGCCGAGACGCGCGTCGTCTTCAAGATCACCTACGCGTTCGACAAGAAGTGGTTCGAGCCCGGCTTCGACAACACCGACATTCCGCTTCCCGGCCGGCGGATCTTCCTCGAGCTGTCGCAGTCGTTTTGAAGCGACCAACCCATGGCGGTGAGTTTCAGGGACCGAAGCGCCAATCACCACGCTTCGACGCGCAAGTCGGGCACCCGGCGAAACTCCGAGACGTTCCTGGTCACCACCGTCAGCGCGTTGGCGCGTGCGGTGGCGGCGATCAACAGGTCTTTGATTCCAATC
>JANOHG010000470.1:0-1452 GCA_031406375.1 Archangiaceae bacterium
CACGAACCACTGTGGCGACAGCCGCGGCTCGACCACCGTCGCGCATCGCTGACAGGTACCGATTGACAGCGCGTGTTTCTTCTCTTCGACGAGCAACCCCTGCTCAGTCAGATCTGCCAACACTTGCTTGCGCGCCGCGAAACGATCGAGCCCCTGATACGCTCCGCCGTTCTCGTTCACCGCCGCACGCTCGTCGAAGATGCCGATCATCGGCAATTTGTGACGAAGCCCCGTCTGGTAGTCATTGGGATCGTGTGCCGGCGTGACCTTCACAGCGCCAGTGCCAAGCTCCATGTCGACCAGCTCGGGGTCGAGGATGATCGGAATCTCTCGCCCCATCAGCGGCAGCACAACCGTCTTTCCGTGCAGGTGTTGGAACCGCGGATCCGCGGGATGAATCGCGACCGCGGTATCACCAAGCATCGTCTCGGGGCGGGTGGTCGCGACCACCAGCTTGGTGTCGCTGTCTTTCACCGGATACGCAATCGACCACAATGAGCCCTGGCGCTCTTCGTGTTCGACCTCGAGATCCGACAGCGCCGTCAAACACGAAGGGCACCAGTTGATCAGCCGCGCCGCGCGGTAGATCAACCCTTCTTCGTGGAGCCGCACGAATACTTCGCACACCGCCAGCGAAGCACCCTCGTCCATCGTGAAGCGCTCGCGGCTCCAGTCGAGCGAAGCACCAAGGACCTGATGCTGCTCTCCGATGCGCTTGCCGTATTTTTCCTTCCAAGCCCAGACACGCTTCAAGAACTCAGGGCGGCCAAGGTCGTGGCGGCTCTTCTTCTCGGTAGCCTTCAGCTCTCGTTCGACCACCGCTTGCGTCGCAATTCCGGCGTGGTCAGTTCCCGGAAGCCACAGAACGTTGAAGCCGCTCATTCGCTTCCAGCGGCAAAGAATGTCTTGAATCGTCGCCGTGAGCGCGTGGCCCAGGTGCAGACTGCCGGTGACGTTCGGCGGAGGAAGTGCGATCGAGAACGGCGGCTTACTCGAGCTCGAATCGCCTTTGAAATAGCCGCGCTCGAGCCAGAATTGCGACCAGCGCTGTTCGACGGCAGTCGGGTTGTAAGGAACGTACGGCGTCTTCGGGGGGTCGTTCTCGGCCATCACGAGGCACTCTGCTTTGACTGCGCCCGATGCAACAACCGAAAAACGCTCAGCCCTTCGCTTCCCGAGCCTTGATCAGTCGATCGAGTTCCTGACGAATGATCGTCTCAGCGAGCTGGGGCACGACTTCCCAAGCGATCTTCTCGATCACTTCGCGCGAAGCTTGACTGAGAGCGTTGCGCAGCACGGCCTCGCCTCCGTCGTCGACAGACACAGAGCGGTGCTGCGCCGACTGATGTTGCGGAGGAGGCGGTTGGCGGTACTGCGGCTGCTGCTGTTGTTGCTGCTGCGGAGGAGGCGGTTGGCGGTACTGCGGTTGCGGTTGCGGTTGCGGTTGCGGCA
>JANOHG010000476.1:0-5433 GCA_031406375.1 Archangiaceae bacterium
TTCGCCGGGTTGTCGGGTGGACAGCTGGTTGGAACGTTGGGAAGCGGCGTCGCGCCGTTAGATGTGTCGAAGGTGTTCAGCGTCATTGTGCGCGCGCCAGCGGTGAGTCGGTCGTTGCCCCCGCGGGTGGGCATGGCTGCCCGCGACGTGTCCGGGCAGGTTGGACAGGCTGAGGTGGTGCTCAATGTGTTGCGCGACACCCAGGCGCCCACCGCACTTCTCGCGCTGCCCGTCGCGCCAGCGTCGGGACAACCTCTCGAGGTGAAGTTGGGAGGCTCGGTTGGTTTCAGGGTTGAAACCACTGACGACGTTCGCGTCACCCAACTCGAGGTGCTGGTGGATGGTGTGGTGTGGCCCAATCACCTCGTTGCCGTGATCAACGAGCGCAATGAGACCACCCAGGTTGCGGACCCTTCCCAGCCGGGAAACATCATTCTCCAAAGACAATATGTCGGCGCGTGGGGTGGGTTGGTTTCGCTTCAGGGCTTGCCGGTGGGTCAGCACGAGCTCAAAGCGCGCGCCAGCGACATCGCTGGCAATGCGGTAACGACCTTGGGCTTCCCGGTGAAGGTCATCTCGTTTGTCGACAGCGCCGCGCCAACCGTTGGCCTTTCCTTTTCGCGGACTCCCTCGGCCAACACCTGCGTCGCGGGCGCGCCTCTGAAGCTCAGCATTCAAGCGAACGACGATGGCGTCATCACGTCGGTTTCCATCAATGCCAATGGCGTTGCGATTCCCGTCACACTGCCCGAAATTCCCAGAGGATTCTTCGGCGCCGTTCTGGATCTGGTGGCCCCTTCGCTGGCCGCCAGCCCGGACGCGCTGCTCGCAGTCACCGCGACTGTGCGCGATGGCGCGAACCATTCGACGACCGCGAGCGTCGTCTGCGAACTGGTCGCTGACAGCCCGCCACAGGTTGCTTGGGTTTCACCCGCCGCGGGCGCACTGTTGACCGAACGAAAGGCTCAGGCGTTTACGCTGAGCACCATCGACGACGTCGCGCTGTCGTCGCTGCAGGTGGTGGCGGCTTCGGGCCCGATTTCATTCGGCGCCGCGGGAGAGTTCTATGCCGGGCTGCCGGTTGATGGTGGAACAGGCGAAGCGCGGCTGGACTTCGACAACGGCTCGTTCGTGGCGCGCGTCAATGGGTCGCAGGTGGCGTTTGCCGCACCGACGTTCGATGGTGGAACCGCGTTCAACGGCGCTCTGAGGTTGAAGCTCGGCGGACCTGCGCACGTGAGCGTTCACTACGACGTGCTTGTTTCCGAGGGCCCGATTTCGCCAGCGGCCGCGGCATTCGTTGGCTCATTGACCTCGGGTCGGAAAGAGCTGGAGGTCACTTCACCTCCGTACCTTCTGGATTTGTCATACCCGCCAGCGGGAGTTCAGGTGTTGGGCGCGCAGATGATGCTCAGCGCAAGCGGATCCAATCTGGCGCCTTCAATCAGGCAGCTCGACATTCGCTATTTGTCAGACGGCACCCATGTTGGGTTTGGAGTCGATGGCACCCGCGCGTTTGCCCGCGCAGTGTTCAAACCCGATGAGGTTGGTTCGCCTGCGCAAGCTGCGACGACTGCGATCACGATGGAGTTGCCCGAGGGTTGGGCTCCGTTCGGAGCGACAGCGACAGCACAAGCCTGTGACACCCAAAACGCGTGCAGTCGGGCGACGCGTTCCTTCGGCAGTCAGATTGATCTCATTCCTCCGATGGTTGCAGTCGGGTCGCCGTTGACAGGCACGAGCGCGGTGGTGAACGCGCCGTTTAGTGTGACGTTGACCGCTTCTGACAACATCGCCGTCGACCAGCTTGAGCTGTTGGCCGACTCGGTGGTGGTGGGCACTCGCCAGGGTTTTGCGCTGACGAGCGCAAGGTTCACGCTCAGCCGGCCGGTCGCGAACGCATCAACGCCGGTCACACTCATCGCTCGAGCGACAGACCGGGCGGGTAACGTCCAGCAGTCTGCGCCGGTGTTCGTGTTCATCGTCGAAGACAGCGCGCCGAAGATTTCGTTCAATTCGCTGAGTTCGCCGGTTGAATCCGTCACCCAAGCCGAGCTGACCAGCGGCCTCGTCACGTTGCTGCAGGGACAGGTGGCATCACTCGGGTTTAGCGCCACGGACGACGTCGGCATTGTGTCGTGGACTGCAGAGTTCAACGGCCAGCAGGTTTCCAACGCGACATTGCCAGCGCCTTCGGTGGGTGTGTCTGCGTCGTTGAGCTTCACGCCACCCGTCGCTGCCGCTGGCGTGCCGAATACAATCAAGATTTCGGTTGTCGATGGCGCGGGGCTAACGGCGACGCGAACGCTGTTGGTGGTGGGCAGGACGCCGGCAGCTCCGGTTCTGGCGATGGTGCTTCCGATTCAGAACGGCTCGGTGCCTGAAGGAAGCATTCAGCTCGTCTTTGAGGCGATCGCGGGCGATGACCTTAATGTCGCGCACGTCGATTTCTTCATCAACGGGCAGCCAGCGCTTCAGGTGGGGCCCGTCGGTGCCATGGTCATTTCTCGCACGCTTGGGCAAACCATTGATGGTTTGCCTGAAGCGGTTGATCCCAACGTGCGCATAGCAGCCGCGCTGCTGCCGCCGCCTTTCAACGACATCTCTCGATTGCGCAGGTACTCAGGTCACGTCGCGGTTCCCGCGGGGTTCGTCCATCGCGACCTCACCCAGCCGGTGACGCAGTTCGAGATAAAGGCAGTCGCAACCGACACCGAGGGGTACCAGACCGTGGTGATTCGGCACGTCAAAGTCGAGGAGGACAGAACCGCGCCGACGGTTCGCGTGGTGAGTCCGAGCTTGAGTCAGGACCTGACGGAAGGGACCCGCGTTCGCCTCGAAGCCGAAGCGTTCGACAACGTCTTCGTCGAACGGGTCGAACTGCTTGCAGGGGCAACTTTGCAGTCGCTCGCGGTGGTTCACCAAGCCAGCGGGTTCCCATCAATCAACGCGGTGCCTGGCTCGGGCTTTGACGTTTACGCGCCGCCCACCACCGTGGAATTCGTGCTGCCGTTGCTCTCGAGCCTGGGCGCTTCGGGAAGCGCTCCGTATTTTGTCGCCGTCCGCGCGCAGGACTCGAACGGTTTGTGGAGCATTCAGGTTGTGCAAGCGATCGACATCATCGCCGACGTTGCACCCTCGATTGCGATCGTCTCACCGTCGAACGGCTCGAACGTCGTGCAGGGCCAGTTCGTCGACGTCGCGCTGCTGGTTCAGGATGATGTCGGCATCGCCTCGGTCTCGCTCGAGGTGAATGGCGTGCTCCATTCGATTGTGTTGACCGCGCCACCGTTCGTATTTCGGGTCGCGATCCCCGCGGCCGCCACGACGATGAGTTTGCAGGCGCAGGTTGTCGACACCTTTGGGCACGGCGGCAACTCGAATGTCGTGACTGTCTTGGCCAAAGCGGACCTGCCACCCACGGTCGGGTTCGTGCAACCCACGCAAGGCAAGAGCCTGACCGAAGGTCACTCGACGTTCGCGATTCTGAGTGCGATTGACGACGTTGCGGTATCGAAGGTCGAGCTAACGGTCACCGGCGCGGCCACGGGGACGCTGGTGTTGATTGACACCCAGGCACCGTTCATTTTCGAAGTTCCGCTTCCCTACGGCTCGGCAGGTCGGGCGCTCACCTTTCAGGCGGTCGCAACGGACAACGCCGGCCAGACGACGGGTGCGGCGCCCGTGCAAGCGTTGGTCGTCGCAGATACCCTCGCGCCCACGGTTTCATTTCAAGCGCCTTCGGTTGGCTCGAGAATCGTCGCGGGTCTTCAACTTGCGGTCGAGCTGGCTGCGGACGACAACGTTGAAGTCGTCGCGGTAACGCTGAAAGCCAACGGCGTGATGGCGGGCACTCTGGCCACAGCACCGTTTCATTTGCGCTACCAGGTTCCGAAGACGTTCCCGGGTACTTCGCTGCTTCTCGAGGCGGTCGCGACCGACACTTCTGGGAACACTGCGACCGCGACTGTCTTGGTAGGCGTCGACGCTGATGCGCTGCCCCAGGTCGCACTCACTGCGCCCGCTCAGGCAGTGGAAGGCGTCGGAATGATGTTGAGCGCGAGTGCGACCGACGACGTTGCGGTGACGTCCGTCGACTTCGAGGTCGGTTCCTCACCGACTTCGCTGGCGAGCGTGGGGCGCAAGTTCACGCTGCCGTACGTTTTCTCGTACGTGGCTTCGCCGACGCAGGTGGGATCGAAGTTGTATGCACGAGCGACGGCCAAAGACAGTGGCGGTCAACAGCAGCAATCGGCGGTTGTCTCGTTCGATGTCGTGGCCGACTCACCCCCGCAGGTAGCGCTGGTGAAGCCGACCCCGGGCACGTTCGTCTTCGAAGGTAAGGCGCTGCGGCTCGAAGCCGACGCGACCGACCTCGAAGGGCCCGTCGCGCGGGTCACCTTCCTCGTCAATGACATCAAGGTCGACACCGCCTTCGTGCCTGCAGGAGTGGTGGGTGCGCCGACCCGGTACGCGGGGGTGTGGGTGCCGCCGGTGGGCAGCGGCAACCAGGTCTTCTCGGTGAAAGCCGTCGCAGTGGATGCCAAGGGTCAAGAGGCGACCTCGAACACGGTGGCAGTCGGCAGCGTCAAGGACACTGTGCCGCCGACCAATCAGATCTTCGAGCCTGCGGCGCAGGACGTCGTCACCGAAGGCGACACGGTGTTGCTCGGCGCAGTTGCCGAAGACAACGCCGCGATCGCGAAGGTCGACTTCTTCATCAACGCAGTTGCGCTTGGCCAGACAGCCACCCCGGTGCCGAGCCCTTCGGGCAGGCCGCTGTACCAATTTCCGTGGTTGGTGCCCGCGGGGATGGCAGGCCAGAGCCGGCAGGTGGCAGCCCGCGCGACCGACGCCGCGAACAACTCTACCGATGCGACGCCCGTCGAAGTTGAAGTCGGAATGCGACCATCGGCGACATCGCTGCCGGGGCCGAACGGGGGAAACCTGATTCTGGCGACGCGTTCATCAGGAGACTTTGTCCTCGGCGGACTCTACATGGTCGTGCCGCGGATTCAGTTCGGTCGGCACACGAACGCAGGGTTCGCTGTCTTTGGGTCGCTGGAGCTTCCTGTCGAACCGAAGGCCGCAGCGTTCGCGAACATTCCTGCTGGAGCTCCGACCAATCTGTCGAATCTGGTTCTCGTGGCGCTTCCGCCCACCACAATCGGGCCGATATTCCCGCCAAGGTTGCTGTTGATCGACGCGACCTCTCCCGCGCTTCCGAAGGTGATGGGCAGCGTTGATCTTCCGTCGGACCAGTTGGGTGGTATCGCAAGCGCAGGTCGACTCGCGTTCATCGCCAATGGTCCGGCAGGGGTCGTGGTGGTGGACTTCAGCGACCCGAGTTCACCGCAGCGGATCGCAGTGATTCCAACCATCGGGTCAGCCAGGGATGTTGCGGTTCGCGGGCAGGTGCTTTGGGTTGCGGCC
>JANOHG010000498.1:0-3375 GCA_031406375.1 Archangiaceae bacterium
GCTTGATCGCCAACACGTTGGGATCGTCGGCCGCTTCCTCGATGAAGCGCACGACCGGGTCGAATGACTCATACGGATGGTGCAAGAGGATGTCGCGCTGGCCGACGACGTGGAGAATCGAGTCCACGTCTCGCAGGATGAAAGGAATCGCGGGCACCATCGACTCGACGCGGTTCTCATGGCGTGGGTCGGCGTCCGAAAGTGCTCCCAGATCCTGAAGCTGCAGAGGCCCGGTCAAGCGGTAGACATCCTGGCTGGACAGGTTCAACGCATGCGTCAGCTGCGCCTCGAGAGCGACCGTCGCCGCGTTGTCGATCTCGAGCCGAACCGCCGCGCCACGTTCGCGTCGTCGCAGTTCTTGCTGAATGGTCGAGAGCAGATCTTCAGATTCTTCTTCATCGACGTTGAGGTCCCAGTTGCGGGTGACGCGAAATCCGACCGTCTGTTCGACGGCGTAACCAGGAAACAGCTCGCCGACGTGGAGCGCGATCAGCTCTTCGAGCAGCAAGAACGCGTGTCCCGTCGCAGACGGCAACGGAACGATGCGGGCCAGCACGCTGGGCACCTGCACCACCGCCAGCGACGTCTCGCTCGAGTCCTTCTTTCGGCGTCTGCCTTCGCGTCGCAGCAACACCGCCAGGTTGATCGACTTGTTGCGAAGGTGGGGAAAGGGGTGACCGGGGTCGACGGCCAGCGGTGTGAGGGCCGGAAACACCGAAGACTGAAAGTGGGTTTTGGCGGCCGACTTCTGCTCGGCCGACAGTTCAGTGCGTGAAAGCACCAATAGCCCGTTCGCCGCCAGCAAGCCGAGCAGGTCGCGCAGCCACAGTCGGTACTGCTCGGTCACCATCAGGTGGGTTCGTTCGGCGATTGCTAAGAGCGCCTCGCTGGGGGCCATTCCGTCGGCCGACAACTCGGCGACGCCATTGGCGACCTGCTGCTTGAGGCCAGCCACCCGAACCATGAAGAATTCGTCGAGATTACCCGCTGAGATGATCAGGAATTTGATCCGTTCGTGAAGCGGCAGACTGGCGTTTCGTGCCTCGAAGAGGACGCGTTCGTTGAAAGCGAGCCAGGAAAGCTCTCGATTGATGAAAAGTTGTCGGTCGGTGAGTTCCAAGTCGGATCTATGCTCGCACGAAGCGGCTGCCCAGTGCGTCACATGTCTGACACGGAAGGTCAGGGTGAGTGCGAACAAACTGCGCGGCGCCCACCGAAACGAAGCAGACCGCGGTAGATCTCGGCTGTGAACCCCCGCGCTCCCCAAGAGCCCAGCGACGACATTCTCGCAGCGATCGACGTCGGTACCAACGCAGTGCGGCTCGAACTGGCGAAGGTACTTCCCGATGGTTCGCTGCAGACGCTCCATCAGGAACGGGATCCGGTGCGTCCGGGAGAAGGGTTGTTCAAGACGGGGATCATTCGGCGCGACGTCGCCGATCGCCTGCTCTCGACTTTGCGTCGTTACTCGGCGCTCTGCCGCCGCTATTCCGCCCGGGTCAGGGCCGTCGCGACCAGTGCGGTGCGCGAGGCGAAGAACCGCGACGAGATTGTTCGCCGCGCACGACGCGAGGCGCAGCTGACGCTGGATGTCATCTCGGGCCGCGAAGAAGCGCGGCTAATTTGCCTGGGAGTGCTGCATGGAACGCCTCCGCTTAAGCGTTCGATCTGCGTCGACATCGGCGGTGGCTCAACCGAAGTCGCGTTCGCAGTTGGCGAGCACCCCAAAGAGCTGTGGAGCGTCACGCTCGGGGCGGTTCGTCTCACTGAGCTGTTCGGGTTGTCGGGACAGGTGACGAAGAAACAGCTGAAGCTGCTGCGGAACTTCGCGCGCGAAGCGGTGGAAGAGGCGCTGCCGAATAGAATCGCTCGCGGGCCGAGCACTGCGTTGGGCAGCAGCGGCACGATCCAGGCGGTGGTGGGGTTCGCCCGCAAGGAAGGGGTAGGGCATGCCACTACCGAAGAGGTTTCTCGTGCTTGCGAAAAGCTGGCCGAGATGGATTTGCCCAAGCGCCGAAAGCGGTTCGACCCGCAGCGCGCCGACATCATCGTCGCGGGTGCGGTGATTCTCGAGGCGGTGCTCGCGCACCTGAAGCTCGATGCAGTCACTGCGGTCGATCGCGGCCTGCGCGACGGTCTGCTGCGCGACATGGTTCGCCGGCGCAAGGTTGGCCACCACGATGAATCACTTCATCAAGCGGCGGTGGCGGTGGGCCGCCGGTTCGGGTTCGGCGAGCTGCACTGCGAACAGGTGAGCCGACTCGCGCTGGCATTGTTCGACGATCTTGCTCCGCTGCATCAGTTGCCTGCGTCCGCACGAGCGTGGCTCGAAGTGGCGGCGCTGCTCCACGACATCGGCAACGTGATCAACTACCAACGCCACCACAAGCACTCGCAGTACTTGATTCAGCACGCAGATCTTCCGGGGCTGTCGGATCGCGAGCGGTTGGTGATTGGCTGCGTCGCGCGATTTCATCGGCGAAGCGCTCCTTCACTGGGCCACGAAGGGATGGCAGGGCTGACACCGCAAGAGGCGCGGGTGGTGCGAAAATGCGCGACCCTGCTTCGAGTTGCCGATTCACTGGACCGCAGCCATCGTCAGCCAATCTCCAAGATCTCTGGGGCGCTGAAGGGCTCGAAAGCAGTGGTGAAGGTGAGTTCGCGCACGCCCATCGATCTCGAGTTGTGGGACGCAGAACATGAGCTGCCGCTGTTCAAAGAAGTCTTTGGACGCGCGCTGGTGCTGCAGCATGGCGGCTGAGTCGAAACCGGGCTGTCGTACCAGTCAGCCGAGCGCAGGAAGCGGAACCGGCGACGCGTTCGCCCAGCGCTTGTTTCGAGCTGACAGGTGCACCCATTGCGGAGCGGCGAGCAGTCGCGCCCCGGAGTGGCGGAACACCCGGAAGGCTTCGAGCTCGGTCGAGCTGCCGGCATTGTAGACAGCGAGCGGGCGGCCGTTGGCGGCGATCGCTTCGAAGTGACGAGGCACGTGGCGGTGGCCATGCAGAACCAGATCGCACCGACCCAGGGCGAGCCCGAGAAGCGTGTGCCCCCGCTTTAGCTCGGACGCATGGGGCCAGCCGAACGCGTTCGCGAACCACTCGCCGATTCCTTCGACCGGAAGAGGCGTGAGGTGGTGATGCAGCACCAGGCATACGATCGCGTTGGATGGAGCCTGATCGAGCGCCTGGTCGACCTCGGCCAGGGTGGCGGCACAGACGTCGCCGTGCGATCGAAAGGGGACGCTGTTGTGCGGCGCAGTCGAGTCGATGCGCACCAGATACAACCCCGGACGGCTGCGAACCCGAACCCGCGCGCCCGTCATCATCAACGCCGCGGCGTCATCGGTGCCGCGATCATGGTTGCCCGGCACCA
>JANOHG010000505.1:0-5071 GCA_031406375.1 Archangiaceae bacterium
AGGTTGAAGGCGTTGAAGGCAGGGCTGGGTTGTGGCGGGCAGATAGACGGGGACGCGTTGGTTCTTCAGGGCGACCAGCGCGAGCGGCTACCAGCGCTGTTGGAGAAGCGCGGCGTCAAGAAGGTCACCGTCGCAAACTAACGGTCGGCCGCAAGTTGGCCGCGACATTGGACGTGCGGTGGGTCGCGCGCGCCTTGTACGATCTGCCGATGTCCACCCACTTCCGAACTTGTCATCTGTGCGAAGCGATGTGCGGCGTCGCGATCGAGCTCGATGGCGATCGGGTTGTCGAGGTTCGGGGCGACAAGGACGACCCTTTCAGCAAGGGCCACATCTGCCCGAAGGCGGTGGCGCTGAAGGACATTCACGAAGACCCTGATCGACTCAAGCTGCCGCAGCGGCGGGTGGGAAATCGATGGCAGACAATCAGCTGGGACGAAGCGTTCGAAGAAGCCGCCGAAAAGCTGCACGCTGTCCAGCGCGAGCATGGCCACAACGCGGTAGCGATGTATCTGGGCAACCCGACGGTGCACAACTACGCCAGCCAAATCTACGGTCTGCGCTTCCTTCGGGCCTTGGGTTCCCGCAGCCGATTCTCAGCCACTTCAGTCGATCAGCTGCCGCACATGCTGGCGTCGCTGTTGATGTTCGGTCACCAGTTGGTGCTGCCGGTTCCGGACCTTGATCGCACGCACCACCTGCTGATTCTCGGCGCGAATCCGCTGGTGTCGAACGGAAGCATGATGAGCGCTCCGGATGTTCGCGGGCGATTGAAGGCGATTGGAGAACGTGGCGGGAAGGTGGTGGTGGTCGACCCACGGCGCACCGAGACTGCGCAGGTCGCGCACGCCCACCACTTCATCAACCCAGGCACGGATGCGTTGCTGCTGCTGGCGATGCTTCAGGAAATCTTCGAGACCGGGCGAGCCCGGCTGCGGCATCTGGAGCCTTTCACTGACGGGATGCAGGCTCTTCGCAAGACGGTGCAAGCCTTCACCGCCGAGTCGGTGGCGCGCCCAACGGGCATCGATGCTGGTGCGATTCGCATTCTCGCTCGAGAGTTCGCCGATGCTCCGACTGCGTGCTGCTACGGCCGCGTCGGAATTTCGACCCAGGAGTTCGGCGGGCTCTGCTGTTGGCTGGTGAACGCGCTCAATGTCGTGACCGGCAACCTCGATCGACCGGGCGGCGCGATGTTCACCCTTCCGGCAGTAGATCTGATTTCGCTGACGGCAAAGTCAGGATTGAAAGGCCACTTCGATAAATCGCGAACCCGCGTCCGAGGCCTGCCTGAATTTGGAGGCGAGTATCCATCGGCTGCCCTCGCCGAAGAGATGGACACTCCGGGTCCCGGGCAGATTCGCGCGTTGATTACCAACGCCGGAAATCCGGTGCTGTCGACGCCCGACGGCAAGCGACTCGAAGCGGCACTGTCGAAGCTCGACTTCATGGTGTCGATAGACATCTACCGTAACGAGACCACCCACCACGCGAATCTGATTCTGCCTCCGACCTTCGGGCTCGAGCACGACCACTACGATCTCTCATTCAACATGCTGTCCGTTCGCAACGTCGCCAAGTGGTCGCCGGCTGCAGTGAAAAAGGAACCAGGCACGTTGCACGACTGGGAAATCTTCATTGGGCTTCAAGATCATCTCGAGGCACAGCGCAGCAAGGCGGCAGGCCTGAAGAGCCGAGCACAGAACATGTTGCTGCGACGACTCGGACCCACGGGCGTGCTCGAACTCGGCCTTCGCGCGGGACCCTATGGAAAATGGTTGGGCCAGGGGCTGGGAATGAAGACGCTCAAAGAGCAGCCTCACGGCGTGGATCTGGGCGCGCTGCTTCCCGCATTCCCTCAACGGTTGTTCACTGCCAATCGCCACATCGACCTCGTGCCCGCGCGCTACCTGGGAGACCTTGATCGCCTGCGGGCAGCGCAGACGCGCGTCCACTCGCCGCAGCGGTTGTCGCTGATTGGCCGACGCGAGCTGCGCAGCAACAATTCCTGGCTGCACAACAGCGAAAGGCTGGTCAAAGGCGGCAAGCGATGCACGCTGCTGATGCATCCACGGGATGCGACAGCGCGCGGACTGAAAGATTCGCAGCAGGTGCGAATCGCGTCACGGGTGGGAACGGTGGACGCGGTGCTTCAGGTGACTGACGAAATGGTACCCGGCGTCGTGAGCCTTCCGCATGGGTGGGGTCATCATCGGCCGGGCACTGGACTTCGCGTCGCCGAAGCGCACGCGAAAGTGAGCAGCAACGATTTGAACGATGGCGCGCTGGTCGATGCGCTCTGCGGCAACGCTTCGTTCAGCGATCTTCCGGTCGAGGTGAGTTCGGCCTGACCCAACCTTGCCCGTGCGCGTTGGCTTGACCGAGTCAGGTTCCGATTCGCTCGAGAATCAACGGTCGCTTCGAAGGTGCCTCGTCTGCGATTCGGTACGCTCTGAGTACTCGGTCTTTTACGTCAGCCAGTCGTGCGTCCGAGTTGTAGTGCACGGTGACCATCGGCTCGCCAAGCGCCACCTTATCGCCGACCTTCTTCTCGAGCAGGAAGCCCACTGCAGGGTCGATCGAATCGGTCGACTTCTCGCGCCCAGCGCCCAGCGCCATCGCCGCGAGGCCAATCGCCTCGGCGTCGATTCCGACCACGAAGCCCGCACCGCCCGCCGCGACGCAGGCCGTCGACTTGGCCCGAGGAAGCTTCGACAGATCCGCGATCGCTTTTGGGTCTCCCCCTTGCGCCGCCACCAGCTGATGAAGCTTCGCTTCCGCCGTGCCGTCTTCAATCACCGCCTGAAGCTTTCGCCGCGCCTCGGCCTCGTCTTTCGCTTTGCCGCCCAACACCAACATCTGAGCGGTCAGCGCGAGCGTCACTTCGGTGTAGTCGGCCGGTGCCTTGCCTCGCAGCATCTGTACCGCCTCGACCACCTCAAGCGCGTTGCCCACGGCGCGCCCCAGGGGCTGGTCCATGTCGGTCAACAACGCGGTGACCCGCTTACCCATCTGCTGCCCAATTTTAATCATCGTCGTCGCGAGCGTGCGGGCGTTTTCGATCGTCTTCATAAACGCGCCGCTGCCCACCTTCACGTCAAGCACCAACGCATCGATTCCCTCGGCGAGTTTTTTGCTCATGATTGACGAGGCAATCAGGGGAATGCAGTCGACGGTCGCCGTCACGTCTCGCAGCGCGTAGAGCTTCTTGTCTGCCGGAGCGAGCGAAGCGGTCTGACCAATCAGACACGCGCCAACCTCGCGCACCAACCGTCGATACTCAGCGACGTCAAGATCGACCCTGAACCCGGGAATCGATTCGAGCTTGTCGAGCGTTCCTCCGGTGTGGCCCAGCCCGCGACCCGAGATCATCGGCACCGAAACGCCGCAGGCGGCTGCGAGAGGTGCGAGCGACAGTGACACCTTGTCGCCGACGCCGCCCGTCGAATGCTTGTCGACTTTGATACCGGGCGTGTCCGACAGGTCGAGGATTTCACCCGATTCGAGCATCGCCCGGGCCCAGGCGCCGAGCTCAATCTCGCTCAAGCCGCGAAAGAAGATCGCCATGCACATCGCCGACATTTGGTAGTCGGGCACCGAGCCTTTGGTGTAGCCATCGAGGAAGGCACGGATGTCGTCTGAAGAGAGCGCTTGGCCATCGCGCTTGGCTTTGATCAATTCGTAAGGGCGCATGTCGGGCCTTAGCGAGGAACCGGCGGCGCGAGCGGTGGCGGCATTCCACGATCGTTGCGAAACACGACGCCGTCCTTCATCACGAAGAACACCTTCTCGGTCGCGCGGATGTCTTTGAGAGGGTCTTGGGGCACTGCGATGAGATCGGCGATTTTTCCGACGGTGATTGAGCCAATGCGGTCCGACCATCCGAGCAGCGCTGCGTTCACCGACGTCGCCGCGCGCAGCGCAGCCACCGGCTTGAGTCCGGCGGTGACGAGCTGCGCGAACTCTTCGGCATTGCGACCATGCGGATACACCCCCGAGTCGGTGCCGAAACCAATCGTGACTCCCTTCGCGACGGCCTTGGCGACGGCCTTGGCGACGGTGACGTTGATCGCCGCGAGAGCGAGCTTGGCTTTCACCACCACCGGAGGAGCCAAGGCGTTGACCGCGAGCTTCTCGCGCACGCCCTGAAACGCCATCAACGTCGGAATCAACACCGTCCCCTTGGCCTTCATCATCGTCAGCGCCTCATCGTCGAGGAAGGTGCCGTGCTCAATCGAATCGACGCCGGCCCGAATGGCGCGCTTGGCACCGGTCGAACCATGGGCGTGCGCGGCGACCTTTCGCCGCAGTCCGTGCGCCTCATCGACGATTGCGTCCAGTTCGGCTTGGGTCAATTGCGGAACATCGACATCGTCGCCCAACGAGAGGACACCACCCGTCGCGCAGACTTTGATGACATTGGCGCCGAACTTGTAGTTCCGACGCACCAACGCACGCAGCGCATCCGGCCCATCAGCAATGCCTTGATCCGATTCCTGCGCGAGCACGCCAGGACGAAAGCCAGCGGTGTCGCAGTGACTGCCGGTTGAGCCGAGCGACATGTACGAGACCAGCAAGCGGGGCCCTTCGATGACGCCTTTGTTGATCGCGTTTCGAAGGCCGACGTCAACCTGGTCTGAGGAACCGAGATCGCGGCAGGTGGTGAAGCCCGCGTGCAGCGTCTTCTTCGCGTAGACGGCGCTCGAGTGGGCGAACTCGGGAATCGGCTTCTGAACCGCGTCGATGCGATCTTGTTTCCAATCATTCGAGCCTTCGAAGGACAGGTGGGTGTGGGCGTCGATGAAGCCAGGCAGCAAGGTGGCATCGCCAAGATCGATTACCTGGACTCCCATCGGGGCTGCAATCACCGGCCCGACCTGGACGATTTTTCCCTCGTCGACGACAACCACACCCGGAGCAATCATCTTCTCGGACGTGCCGTCGAACAACCGTGCGGCGCGGATGATGACGGGAGCAGCGAGTGCCGAGCTGGACACCAGCAGCATGAGGGGAATGAGGAGGCGCATGGCACGCAGTGTTAGCATTCTCATCCGCGCACGGTAGGGGCTCG
>JANOHG010000518.1:0-3133 GCA_031406375.1 Archangiaceae bacterium
AGTGGGAGGAGTACTACACGCGGATGAAGAAGACGCTGCTGGCCGTTGCGATTGCCTGTGCCGGCTGTAAGTCGATCGACTCGGCGACCGTTTCCTCGAGCGAAGTCGTCGCGAACGGCGGTGAAGCGGTCGCGGTCATTCAGGCGAGCGTGGTGGGCATCACCGCCATTTTCCACATTGTCGACATCGTCGGCGCAGATCTCGACGTCTCGGTGAACAAGATGTTGATCGCCGAAGCAAAGGCGATGGGCGCGACCCGAATTGATTTGAAGAGCGCGTCGACCACTCCGAAGCAGGGCCTGTTTGCTCTTTGGGGCACGCTCCTCGGCTTTCCCGCTTCGACGGCGATGGGCATCGCGGTCAAATAGGTCACTTGCTTTGAATCGACGTCCCCTTGGGCTCGCTTTGGCGGGCCCGTTGTTTGTGGTGATGTGGGTGTCGGGCTGTCGAACGGACGAACCCGTGTCGATGGGGCAGGTGAAGCAAGTGCTGGCAGAACGCGACGCGCGCCTTTCGCGTTACCATCTGGTTGCCGAGACGAACGAGGGTGAGCAGCAGGCAACCCACGCGTTCTTCTTTCGTTCGCCCAACCACCTGCGCGCGGTGATGCTGGCGCCGGTGCAGTTCGAATGGAATTTCGATGGCAAGCAACTGCGCAAGCTGGACAACGCGACCAAGACGCTGACCACCTTCGAAATGAAGTTGCCGCCCACGAAGGCGGCGGCCTTTCTCCACGCGACCTTTTCTCCGTTCGTGCTGGAAGGCTTTCGCACGCCCTTGCTTCCGGCGAAAGGCGTCTGGGCGAGGCGCGTCGTTCACCCCCAAGCTCCGCAAGCAGTCGAGCTGAGAATCGAACCCGGCGAAGGCGTGACCGTGACGTACGTGCTGCGCTGGCCGACCGGAGATTTCATCGAGCGACGCTCGCACTCGAGCACTGGGAGCCGCGCGCTGACAGTCGAAGACGAGCAGTGTGACGTGAGGTTGAAACTTTGCGTGCCGAAGGTCGTGGTCGATTCTACTGATGCAATCGAGAGGGCTCGAGTTCGCTTGACTCAAATCGAGCTCAACCTCGAAGTTCCGGCCGATGACTTCGCGCCTGCGCTGCCGACAGGGTGGAAAGGCGAAGCGCGACAGCTCGTCGAAGAGTGACGCTCAAAGCCCATTGCAGAGCTTTCCGAATACGTCTTCAAGTGCGCATCTTCACTCGGTGCTCGTATGGCTCGGCTGCGGCAGCGCCTGTCGCCGCCTGTTTGAGCAGCCGCCACACTTCGTGGCCCAGCACATCGAGCTCCGTGCTGGTGAACCGTTCACCGCCGAAGCGCTGAATTGCCTCGGTTTGTTTCTTCAGCACCACTGCGTCCTGAGCGAAAATCCGCAGCCCAATCGGGGTGAGAAGCGGCTTCACCAGCCAGGCGGGCAGCGGCAACCGAAAGGTCACCACCGCGAACACCCGAGTGACGAAGTCGGAGACCGGCGTCATCAGCGAGGTGGTGAGGAGGTGGCTCTTCGGGCCCAGGCGGTACTCGACCTGGGCAATCGAAGGCAGCAGGAAGCGATCAAAGTGCTGCACCACGCCGCCCCCCGGAGCGAGCAGTCGCCCCGCGATGCCACTGGGCCGCGGCTCACCTAGGTATTCGGCTTCGGCGTGGGTCGCGAACCGTCGCACCACCACCTCAATCTCGTTCTTCTTCTGCGCCGTTCGAAACAGGCCGCGATGCAGAAACGCGGTGTGGGGGACATCTAAAGCGTTCTCAACCACCGCGTGCACGCTCGCATCGACGAGGAACTCGTGTCGCACCGTCGAATAGCCTGCCTCGTTGAGGTACGGAAAACGGTAGGGGGCGTTCGACGGCTCAGCGCCTGGCGTCGAGTAAACCCAGACGTAGCCTTCCTGTTCCTGAGCCGGGTAGGCCTCGGTTGCGCGCGACTTGAGCGCCACGTCGCCCACTTCGACGAGCCCCGGCACTTTGCGGCACTGCCCGCCGCCATCGAAACACCAACCGTGGTAGCCGCACTGCAGCTGACCGTCGACGACCTTGCCCATCGACAGCGGAACGTTGCGGTGCGGACACCGGTCGAGCAGCGCCGCGGGCCCGGTGGAAGAACGAAAGAGCACCAGCGGCGTGCCCTGCAGCATGATGGCCAGCGGAGCCGACTTGAGCGCCGACGACCGACAGGCGACAAACCACGCGTGGGGCAGCGTCACCACCGATGGGGCAGAAACCACCGAGGCCACCGTTAATCCAGGCCGTTGGTGAATCGGCGTTCCATCTCGGCGCGAACGAAGCGTTCGATTTCTTCCGCGGTCGAGAACGCCATCGCCTTGTTCAGCAGCTCGATCGCGTCGGTGCGGCTCACCCGGCGCACGATGCCCTTCACCGACGAGACCTGGCCGGCGGTCATCGACAGCTCGTCGAAGCCGAGAGCCAACAGCACCAGAGTGTACGACGGGTCGCCCGCCATCTCGCCACACATCGCGACCGGAATCTGCGCTGCCTTCGCCGCCTGGACAATCGACTGCAACGAACGAAGCACCGCCAGGTGCAGCGGCTTGTAGAGGTAAGCGACATCGCGGTTCTGGCGGTCAATCGCCAGCGAGTACTGAATCAGGTCGTTGGTGCCAACCGAGAAGAAGTCTGCTTCTTGCGCGAGGCGATCAGCGATCAACGCCGCCGACGGCGTCTCGACCATGATTCCAATCGGGGTTCTATTCCCGATGGGGTGCCCCGATCTTCCCAGCTCGCTGCGGCAATGCTCGAGCTCGCTGCGTGCCTCGCGCAGCTCAGAGAGTCCGGAAATCAACGGGAACATGATCCGCATGTTTCCGTGTGCCGAGGCGCGAAGCAGCGCGCGCAGTTGGACCCTGAACATCTCGCGGTGCTGCAGGCAGTAGCGAATCGCGCGCAGCCCCATTGCCGGGTTGGTCTCTTTCTCGGTCTTCTTCCCTGGCACTTTGTCGCCGCCCAGGTCGAGCGTGCGAATGGTGACCGGCCGATTGCCCATCGCCAGCAGCACTTCGCGGTACGCCTGGTAGTGCTCTTCCTCGGTTGGAGGCAGCGGGCGGTTGAGAAACAGAAACTCGGTGCGATACAGGCCAATTCCTTCGGCGCCGTGGGCCAGCAGCGAAGGGATC
>JANOHG010000576.1:0-5528 GCA_031406375.1 Archangiaceae bacterium
AGGAAACGCTCGATCGAGAGTTGTCGCGGTGCAACCGTTATGGCCGTTCGTTGTCGCTGGTGATGCTCGACATCGACTTCTTCAAGACGATCAACGACACCCACGGCCACCTCGCAGGCGACCACGTGCTCAAACTTGTCGCGTCGGCGCTGAAGACACGGCTGCGGCGAGAGGACGTCGTCGCGCGCTACGGTGGCGAAGAGTTTGGGCTGTTGCTGCCCGAGGTGGATCTGAAGGGCGCTGTCGCGCTGGCCGAGAAGACGCGCAAGCTGATCGAGAAGTCGAAGTTCGAGTTCGACAAGCAGACGATTCCGGTCACCGTGTCTGCAGGGGTCGCTGCGCTGACGGCTGATCTCGCCGACGGCACCGATCTGATCCGCCTGGCCGACCAGCGTCTCTACGAGGCCAAGAAGTCGGGCCGCAACCGCGTCTGCTCGTAGTACGACAGCCCGGAAGTCCGTGCATGGCTGGGCCTTCCGATTTCATCCCCGCTTGCTTCGTTGAGCTCCCTGCGCCGCACGGACTTCCGGGCTGTCGTACCAGTCGCTGCACTTAGAAAACGCTGGTTCGGGTGCGCAGCATCGAGGTCAGCATTCCTTCGATCGTCTCGCGTGTTCGGTCGTTCGTGTGGGCGACCCACGCCAGATCTTCCGCCGCGTTCGTAGGAGCGTGTGACAGATCCATCGGCGGCCCGAAGCGAATGTGCCATTTCGCAGGAAGCGGCGGCAAAGTGATCGGAAGGTAGGGCAACCCGAAAATTCCACCCGGCACCCGCGCGAGCAGCGGCATCGATTCTTCCGCGCCGACGATCGCCACCGGCACAATCGGCACGCTGAGGCGAACTGCCAGCTTCACGTAGCCGCCTCGGCCGAAACGCTTCAGCTTGTAGCGCTCGCCAAACTTCTTCGAGATCCCCTGAATCCCCTCGGGGAAAACGGCCACCGGGCGCTTTTCCTCGAGCAAGCGCGTCGCGTTCTCGGGATTCGCCCGCACTGCGCCAAGGCGGTTGGCGAGCACTCCGATGAAAGGCGCGTGAAACACCTGGTCTTCCATCAGCCAGCGCGCGTCAGGAAGATCCGCGCGCTCTCGGCGCAGGGCCAGCTGGAGCATCGGCCCATCTAGGGGCAGCGCGCCCGAATGATTCGCGACGAGAATCGAGGCTCCTGAAGGGACGTGGTCGGCGCCTTCGACGGTAACCCTGAAGTACCGATCGTAGAGAAAGTCCGAAAGCGGCTCGAGCGCTCGCGTCAGCGACAGATCTTTGCCCCACACGTCGAACTCATTAGCGCCACTGATTCCGAGCGCGGTGCGGGCGGCGTGGAAAAGGCCTGATGCGGCACTGGCCAGCGGGCGAACAATGCCCCCGCTGAAGACTTCGCGCGCGACTCGCAAGGCAAGCGCCTGTCGACTCGCGCGAGGAACAGCCGCGATTTCCCGATCGCTCATCGGAACCTCGGGTGACACCTGCTCGACAATCTCGACCACGATCGGCCGACGCGCCGCCGATTCGTGCAGCTCGACCGCATCGGGCGAGCGCGCGTGTGGCACCGGCTCTCGACCGTGCAGATCCGCAACGACCTCTGGCGAACCGCGGTGCGCGACCGCTTGGTGGTCGATGACTGCTTGGACCTGCGGTGAGTCCTGATGAGAGATGATGCCTGCCCGAAACACCGCCTTCAGCTCGGGGCTGTTGGGGTGGGGAACGAACTTCCCAGCCTCATCTGCTGAGCCGAGCCGTAAGTTCATCTCGGACGAGCCTGGGTGGGGTGTCGCGACCTTGTTGATCACCACCATCTGGGGCGAGTCGGCGTGCGACGTCGGTGCCCAATCGCCCAATTGGGCAAGAGGTACACCGAGTACGGGCTTGCGGTGCTCGCTCTTACTTGCTTTCTGCTTCGCGCTCTGGCGCGCGGGTTTGCTCTTGCTCGCGGACTTTGAACCACCGTGCGAGCCCGGAACGGGAGGGCGTGGCGGCAACCGGGGCTTCGCCGCCGAGGCAGGTTTGGGCGCGGCCGTCGCCTCCGGGTCAGTCTTGATCGCAGCCTCTCCGCGCGCGGGCGCGCCACGAACGAAGGGATCATTTCCAAGGACTCCTTTCGCCATTACGAAGCCCTCTTTACCGCGGCGACTGCGTCGCTTGCGCGCCACTTCGGCATGAAGCGCAGATCTCGGGCTGCGCGGCCAGCGTCTGCAATCCAGCTGTAGTGCAAATAGTCAACCATCGCAGGCAGCGTGGTGGCAGCACCCATCGCCTCGAGCACCCGCATCGCGTTGACCAGCAACGCGCGCGGCAGAGGCACCGCAAACCCACCCGAGAGCCTCACCAACGCCGAGAACGGCAACACGCCATCGGCAGCGATGTTGAATGCGCCCGACGCTTCACTAAAGAGCGCCGCATGCAGCGCATCGGCGGCGTCTTGCTCGTGAACCACCTGCCAAAGCGGATCAAATCCCAGCAACGTCGGCACCAGTCGCGTTCGCAACCAGCGGGTGATCGGATTGTCAGACGTCGGGCCGACGATCGGCGCAAAGCGCAGCACCAACACTTGAATCAACGGATGTGCGGCGCGAAACGCTTCCAGCTGCTGCTCGACCTCGACCTTGTCATTGACGAAGCGGCTGCCAGGGCAACCCGCGAGCAGCGTTGCTTCGGTGATCACCGCCGGAGCGTCGGGGCGCGCGCCGTAGAGTGCGGTCAGCGAAGGAAAAATGAGACGCTTGAGCCCCAACGCTGCGGCGGCGGCGAGCACGTGCATCGTGCCGATCACTTCGAGCTCGTGGGCAACGTCGGCGCTGCGCATCCTCGAGTTGATGAACGCGAGGTGGTAGAGCACTTCGACCTTGGTGTCGAGCAGCGCGCGCCCCAGCTCGTTCTCAACACCTTGCCGGGTGAGGTCAACCCGGCGAAATTCCACCTTGCTGATCGGCAGCGGCGCTGCGACGTCGAGCGCGATCACCTTCGCTACGCGGGGATCCTCGGCGAGTCTCGGCAGCAGCAGGCGTCCCAGATCCCCTGTCGCACCCGTGACTCCCACCACCAGGCCTGCTCTGGGCGGAATCGAAGGACCCTTGCGTTTTGAGTTTCTGCTCCCCACCATCGCATCTGCGCATGTACCCCAATCGTCCGGTCGTTGAAAGACGTTGGGCGTTGATGGTGCTGTGCTTGTTCGCCGCGACGGCTTCGGCACATGACGCCGATGTCATTTATGTGACGCTGACCGAGGCACCGCCGGGGGCGCTCGAAGAACGCGTCACCCTGACCGCGAGCACCTTGAGCCAGCTGGCTCCGATTGACGCGGATCAAGATGGCGCGCTGTCGCAAGAAGATCTCGACTCGCGCTCGGCGGCGATCGCTGCCGGCGTGTGGGACCAGATGCCGCTTCAGGCAGCTACCCCCTGTGTTCGAAGCAGCGAAAGGGCGCTGGTTCGCGACGGGTATGTCGAGCTCGTGGCGCGGTTTGCTTGCCCCACCGGCGAGCTCAGCCAGGATTTTCGGATTCTGCGGGGTTTGACCAGCAACTACCGCGTGGTGCTTGGGCGACAGGTGGATGGAGAGGCTGGGCATGCCTTCGCACAGGGAAACGTTCAACGGCTGACGCTTCGACCTGTGCCTATCGCCTTCGCCGAACGCGAGTTGCCGGGGTTTGGTGCGGGCGCGTTGTCTGCGCTGCTCTGGTTCGACGTCACCTTGGTCTGGCTGCTGTCGATGACATTCGGATTCTCGCTTCGCGCCGCCGCGCAGCGATGGCTCGCGCTGGTGCTGGGCCACGCGGCGGCTTCGTTCGCGCTCGCTTTGTTCGACGTTCGCGTGCCCGCGACCGCCGCGGCGGCACTGGTGACTGGGGTCGGCGCGGCGTTCGTGCTGCAGATTCTGGGCAGTGGCAAAGAGACGTGGCCGCTGGCCGTGCTTGGGTTGATGTCGCTTGTAGAAACGCTGTACCAGGGCGCCGGATCGACGGTGGGGTTTCAAGTGGGGCGGGGTGTCGGCCTGCTGGCTCTGGCGGCTGTCGCAGTGCCGATCGTCCGGATGGTGGCTCGGAGGAAGAGCTTCAACCGAAAAGCGAAGGTGGCACTTGCGTGCGCCTCGTTAGCAGCTTTGGGATTTTCTCTCGTGCAAACCCTTCGTACTTTCTGATTACCTTGGCCGGACCACATGGCGCGCGAGTCCTACAAAGATCTGATCATGCAGCTGGGCGACCTGGCGCGCGAGCGCCTCGCCAGCAAAGCCAACCCACCCCAAGCGATGGAACAGGTGTTCGCCGCCGAAGATGACGTGCTGGCGATTCGCGACGAGAAGGCAGCGCTCGAGACGCAGCTGAACGAGGAAGACGGTCAGTTCAAGGATTATTGCGATCAACAAGAAGCCGAGCGCACCGAGCAGCAGCAGATTGTTCAGAAATGGAAGAAGGCCGTCGAAGGCATCGAGGCGCGAAGCCGTGCCCTTCGCAAGACGATCGCCACCGCCAAAGCGACGATGCGCTACGAGAAGGTGAGCCTCAAGCGCGCCGAGGCCAAGCACCTCGACATGGAGCAAGTCGAAGCGCACGACGTCAGGAAGATCGCGCTGTCGAAGGAAAACCTGAAGAAAGTGCGGCTGCAGTTGATGCGAAAGCTGCGGAACATCGAGGATCAAGAAAGTGAGTTCCTGGTGATCCTCACCCCCAAGCCGGGGCAGGCGGGCGCGCAGGGAATCCTCGCTCACCGACGGCTGCTCGAGATGGAAGACGAAAGCGAGGATCGCAAGAGCGATCATGAAGAGACGATGACGACGCTCGACAAAGAGATTGGCGCCCGGGAAGAGGAAGAGAAGGACGCCGAAGCGTCGCTTGACGAGGCGATCTTCGCGCTGGGCGAAGAATGCCATCGCCAGCGAATTCCCGACCCCGCCCTGTCTGCGCTCTACCCGCGCATCGACAAAGCAAAGTAGCGAAGCAACACCCAGCGACCGTACTTATGCGCCTGACCAATGACAGCTACGTGATCCTGATCGCCACGAAGGGCTCGACGGAAGGCTACTACCGCGACAGGGACGGCTGGCTGAAGGTGAGCGCTCCAGCACGAGCGGCATCGATCCTTACGCCACCGCCATGTCCGACGTGTATCAGGATCTCTTCGGCGAAGGCTCCTATACCGGCAAGGGCATCTACGACGTCGATGCCTTCGAGGCCGCGCTCGAAGGCCGCGTGCGCGAGAACACGCTGCTAAGCCACGATCTGTTCGAGGGAACCTTCGCCCGCGCCGGCCTCGCTTCCGACATCGAAGTCGTCGAGGAGTTTCCGTCACGCTACGACGTGGCCGCCGCACGCCAGCACCGCTGGACGCGCGGCGACTGGCAATTGCTGCCGTGGATTCTCGCCAGGGGGCTGCCGCTGATCGGACGCTGGAAGATGCTGGATAACCTGCGGCGGTCGCTGTCTGCGCCGGCGAGCGTCGTCGCCTTGCTGGCGGGATGGGCGCTGCCCCTGCAGGCTGCCGTCGTCTGGACGGGTTTCATCCTGTCGACGATCGCGTTGTCGACGCTGCTCCCC
>JANOHG010000586.1:0-12309 GCA_031406375.1 Archangiaceae bacterium
CTGCGCCTCCACTCCTTCCGGCAATATTACGAAGTCGCTGAGATTCGCCGTGACGATCACCTGCGCGCCAGCCTTCACCGCTGCTGCCGCTACGTGGCGGTCCTTTGCGTGGTTCTTCATCACGGCAATCAGGTGTTCGTACCCGGAGACTTCGGCCTCGGGGAACTCTCGGGTCATCACCGCGCGCAGACGGGCTGCCTTGTCCGCCAGCATGGTTCCCGTGGAGATGAGGTTGCGCTCCATCTCACTGAGAATCTCAGCGGACCACCGTGCTTGGTAGAAATCGGTAGCGGCCGCACGCAGGAGGGTGTCCCACAGCGTGAACGGGAAAAGAACGTTCGCGTCGAGGACGACGGGGAAAGGAGCAGGGACCATTGCGCTGCGGAGAGCTACTTCAGCTCGGCGTCGTAGCCACCGAATTCCTGCGTCAGTTGAGACAGCTCCCGAAGGCCTGCGCGGCGGTTCTTGTCTCGTTGCTCCTTGAAGACCAGCACGTCCTGGACCCGAAGCCGACGGTGCTTTCCTGTCTTCCGGAACTGGATTCGCCCCTCATCGAGCAGGCGTACCAGGTATTGCCTCGACACATTCAGGAGGTCAGCAGCCTGCTGGGTCGTCACTTCCCCCCGCCCCCGCTACCAAGGCCAGTTGTCCATAGCGGCCCGGGGGCGACGCTGGCCGCTTGCGTAGAGGCGCACGAGGTAGACCTCGGTGATCGGTTCGGCCTTCGGGTGTGCGTAGTAGACGAGGTAGGGCAGCGGCCGTGGCAAGAGGCGCATGCGCAGTGCGTGGTGCTTGTCCTGCTTCACGAGCGACCCAGCTTGTGGCGTTTGCGCGAGTCGTTCGCGAACCCAACTCAAGCCCGCCAGAAATGCGTCGAGCTGTTCCTCCGTCCGATTTTCCGCGAGCCACTCGATTCGTTGGGTCACCGCCGAAACGAACGCTGGCCGTGGAAAGAGGGTGACAGCCATCAGGGATGCACGGCAGCCCGATCGCGTAGGCGCAGCCGTGCGCGCTTCTCAGCCTGGTCAATCTCTGTCCAGGTGCCGAACGTTCGATCTCCCGCAGCGATGGCTTGCATGTCGGCCCACGCCTGCTCGATCTGCCACGCGCGAGCCGCATCCAGCTCGCGCACCTTCTGCTCGAATGCCAGCCCGCTGCGAAGGAGCATGCGCGCTGCTGCGGCGGGAGCGCCGAGGGAGCGCTCACGGGCGAGTTTCTCAACTGCCTCCCAGAGGTCGTCCGGGCACTGAAAGCTGCGCGTCCTCCCGGAGTCACGAGCCTTTGAGTTCTTCTTCGTAGAGAGCTTCGCCATGTGCCGCATCCTCCGCTCATTGAATATCAATGAGAAAGCCTGGTCACAAGGTGGGGCCCGGTTTCGCGCCCTACTCCGCGCTGCCCTTGGCCAACCGGGGCTCCAGACCTCAGTCGGTGGCTTCGAAGAGGTACCGCGTCCACGCAATCTGCCCCGCGAGCGCCTCTGCCTCTCTGCTGACGAGGTTCGCGCTCGGGCGCTGGCGATGAACGCGCTAGCGGAAGCACCTGGTGGTTGGCGAGACGATTGCCGCCCTGCTGGCGGCAGCGCCTTTGGCTAAATCAAGGAGAAACCGCGACCGTCATCCGTGCCATCACCCGAATGCCTTCGGGACGCAGGGTGCCATTTCGATTGTTGGCGTGCTCGCCGAAGGCCGGCAACCGAGGTTGAGCGTTGAGGACGTTGAGCGCCGCCACCGAGAATTTCGCCAGGTTGTAGAAGGTCTTGGTCGAAACGGTCGCCAGCATTGTTTGCATGGGAGGCAGCGTGAGGTCGCCTGGGGTGTCGGTCGCCTGCTCAGAGCTCTTCACGGGCGGCTGCGGCTCGACTGCAGGTTCGGGTGCAGCTTCGACGAGAGGACTTGCAGTTTCGGCAGGTGTTTCTCGTGCAAGTGCCGGCGACCCACCGCCAAACGCCACGGTAAACACAAACATTAAAACTATGGATCACATGCTGTATTCAACCCCATCGATTATTTTAATGTCAGTCGCTTGTTTGCCTAACAATAACGATTTTGGCATTGGCGATAATCGCCACATTGAATGTGTTCAATGCGAAAAGCTTGCTGTGTCCTGATGTGGCGGCGTGTGTGCTCGAACGACGAGTCCGTCGTCGACGCGGCTTGCACGCCAATAACATTCAGTACGCCGAACGCGACTCGAGTTCGAGCGCGCGCACCCGCCGTTCTTCGGCAGGGTCCGCGAACAGGCGTGAGATCAAACGTTCGACTGCCTGGGCGCGGTGCGGCGCAGTCGACGAGGCGTCGCTGACGATTTCGTCACGTTGGTGTCGGAAATCAGACAGCCGAGTTCGCCATTCGATTCGTTTCGCATCGAGCGCCTGCAGTCGCTGCGCTGCGGCGGGGCCGTACTTTTCCTGTCGCTTCGCGAAGCGTTCTGCGGCCGAAATCCCTTCGGCGTCGAAGGCGCGCGTTTGGTCGACCGCAGCACCCAACTCGACAGATTGAACGAGCGCTTCCCGCGCCGGTTCGGGCAGCGTCGAAATGAGCCTTTCGGCCTGTTGAGCGCTTTCCTTGGGTGACAGCTGGCCATTCGCAGCCAGCGCCTGTCGCGCGAGGGTATGGCTGTCTTCTTGCTCTTCTGCGCCAAAGAATCCTTCCGCCATTCTGGCCCCGAGCAGCTCGACCCGCAGCGCATGCAGCGCCTTGAGCCTTTCGAGCGGGGTCTTGATTCCATCGAGCCGCGTCGTTGCTGCCTGGTAGGCCAGGTAGAGGTCGAACAGCCGCATCACCTCGCCTACTGCCAGCTTCGGATAGCGCCCCTTTAGCTCGGACTCGAGCCAGACGCGGATCTCAGCCAGCGATCGTTCGCCATAGCTTGAAAGGTAATAGTCGAACCGCAGCCGCAGCTCGAGGTCGAGCTGAACGGTGCCGTCGGGAGCGATGCGAATCGCCCCATCGGGTTCGGTACCACGCAGCGACGCAGCGACGCCCAGGAGTGCCGGCGGCGCCGGCGCCGAGGTGGGCGGGGTCAACGTGTCATCGCGCGACCGAGTCGAAGGCGCAGCGACTTCTGGTTCCGGTTGGCGTTGAACCTTCGGTGACGCCCCCCACAGGTGCTGCGCGACGAAAACCACCATCGCGCAGGCAGCCAACGCCGCCAGCCAACGGCTGTGACGCATCGCCCTTAGAGCCCGACGTTCTTGAGCCGGTTGGCTTGTGCTCGGTAGACGGAAGCCGGGCTGGACGAGAAGAGCCCGCGCAAACCCAACACCTGGTTCGTCTCGTCTAAGTGGTTCCAGGCGTAGTCGTCGCGAAGGACCTCGCCCCAGTGCGAAGAACAGCGAGAGACCAGCCCGTCATTTTGCTCGAAGCCGAAGAACAGCGCGCCCGCTGCCATCAGCGCGTCGGTGACGTCAAACACGTTGGTTAGGGGCGACGTGCCGCTGAACGAGTAGTAGCGCACGCCGTTGACGATTGAAGCACCCTCGCCGCAAGCGGACGTGGGCTGGCCTTGCGGGTGCTGCGCGTTGAAGGCCGCGGCGCCTGGGGTGGTGAGCGAGCCGAGCGCGGCGATCGAGTCCTGCGGTTTGGCTTCGCTGGAGAGCAAGTCGATGAGGGTCGCGGTGGCGTTGACGAAACCGGCAAGCAGGGCGCGCTGAAGACTGCCGTCGGGCGCAAGGACGTTCAGAGCGTCTGCGACGGCGCTTCCTGTGTTGGGACTACCGACCGCGGTCACTGATGCCACCAGGTCCGGTCGCACCGACGCGGCGTACCTGGAGGTCGGCCCTCCGTGGCTGTGACCTATGAGGTTGAACTTGCGGTGCCCATGCAGCGCAGCGAGGGTCTCGAGCTGCTCGATGAGCTGCTCTCCGCGCAGCGCGCTCGAGTTCGCGCCAGAGACGTTCACCGCGTAGACCTTGCCGCCACCCGCCGTGACGGCGCCAGCGATGCCATGAAAGTAGTCGAGTGTGCCCAGGATGGTGTCAAAGCCCAGCATTCCGTGCACAAGCACAATCGGGTGGCGCGTACGCGTGTAGCTGTCAGCGTGAGAGGTGGTACCAATGACGAGGGTTACAAACAGGGCAAGGAGGCGCATTGAGGGTCCTTTGCTTGTTCGGAATCAGCGGACAGTGAGCCCGAAACATCATTCCGTCATTGCGCAGTGCAGAACCGACACCCGATTGCCATAAAAGTGCACAATTTTCGGGTGTGGGCGCAACTCTTGGAACCAGGGTAGGACAACTGCTCAGAACCACCCTGCGCCCTTCCATGAAAATCAACCCTGCGCCCCGGCCATCGTTTGCTCGTTCTGAGACTCCCGCTGCACCCCCGCCGGTTGGATCTGCGAAGCAGTCGCAAAGCGGCTTTACTTCTCTGCCCTCTGAGCCGCCCGTCTCACTGGGTGGGGTCATTCGACAGAACCAGCCCCGAACTTCCGGCGGCGAGGCAGTGGAAATCGCGCAGAGCGTGCTCGGCTGGAATGCTGCCGACCTGAAGTTGACCAATGACACCGTCCTCGGAAGGGCGATGCAAGATTGGGTGCCGAACAACGTCAATTGCGCGAATTTCGTTTCGGCTGTGTTGACCGCCGCCGGGCAGATTCCCAGCGGTGAAGGGCGCGCTGGCGTCGCGACGCTGATCTCGAACCTCAAGAAGGACCCGAACTTCATCCAGTCGGATCTGAATCACATTCAGCCTGGAGACGTGGCGGCGTTTCATGTGCCGCCCAGCGGCCAGCACATCATCGTGTGCTCAGGGTTCGATGCGTGCGGGCGCCCAAAGTTCATCGGCTCGGACAACGTCAACAAGGACGGCAGCCAAAAAGTCAGCGAGCGCACCGGAGTGCCCAAGGGTTGGACTCCGATGGCGGTGATGCACTGCTTGGGGAATCATCCACAGGTGCCGGCGGGAAAGCTCACCCCCACGATGGCGGCGCTGGGCGACGGTCCGACTCGCGCGGCATGCTCGCCCCCGTCGTCTGGCACGACGCCAGCAAACGGGCCAGGGCAAGTTTCACCCGGTAGCGGGCTGAGCTCAGTCACCCCCTCTTCGGCAACATTTCTGAGGAGGGGTTCAAGTGGTCCCCACGTGGCAGAACTGCAGCAAATGTTGAAGGACGCCGGGTTTGATCCAGGTCCGCTCGACGGGAAGTTCGGCCCGAAGACGAAAGCAGCGGTGCTCGCGTTCCAGCGGGCGAAGGGCATTCAAGTCGACGGAATTGTCGGGCCCCAGACCAAGGGCGCGCTGACTGGCACGGGCCCGTCGGCTGCAGCGAATCAGTCGAGTGCCGTGACTCACTGGCCCACTGGGAGTTCGTTGTACGAACTTTTCGAGCGGCTGAAGTAGCGCGAGAGAGCCTTGACGGTGTTTTGCTGCGTGGCCCAGAGTGGCCTCGCAAATGCGCGCGAGGGTTCGGGCCTGGTTGTCACAGATGCAGCGGCTGTTTCCTTTTCGCCCTGCTGGCCTGCTGCTCATCGGGGTCGCGCTCTTCCTGTTCCGCTTCAGCACCCAAGAGGCCGACTACCTGCTGTACCCGAGCGCACTGGCGAGCCTCGCGCTGGTGGCGCTGTGCGTCGCGTTCGTCGTCGCGGGCGGGTGGGCTCTGCGGCGTGCAGTGCGACGGCTGGATGCAGGAATCCCGGAAAGTCTCGAGACCACCCACCCGGTGCCGACCGCGTTTAGAATCCCCTCTCTTCGACGGTGGCTCGTGCTCGACGTGCAGGTTGCCTGGGCTGCGCCTTTGGGCGTCGTGGTGACGCTCGAGCCGGTGGGTGACTGGTTCGAGGAAGCGGTGACTCCAAGTCAGCGTGGGCGGCATACGCGGGTGGTTCGGCGGTTCACTGTCGGTGACATTTTCGGAATCGCTGCGGTGACCTTCGACGTCGGGTGGGACTCGCCGGTGCGCATCACCCCAGGTGCGGCGCTGTGCTCGGCCGAACTGGCCGCGAGCCGAGCCAGTGGGGACGCGTGGTCGCACCCGTCGGGACGCGCCGAAGGCGACCTCGTCGAGATGCGCTCGTACGCGCATGGCGATTCGATGCGGCACGTGCTGTGGAAGACGTTCGCGCGCACCCGGCGGCTGCTCGTCCGGACTCCAGAGCGCGCCGTCGCTGCCCAGCCCGTCAATGTCGCGTTCCTCGTGGTGGGCAAGGGCGATGAGCCCACCGCGGGGGTCGCGCGCACCTTCATTGAGCAGGGTCTGCTCGGCTCAGACTTTGCCTTTTCGGCCGACGGCGCGCTTCACCCGACGCACTTAGTGGCTGAGGCAGTCGAGCAGATCATCGACTCGGTTGATCGTGACGGCGCCGCGACCCTCGATGCGCTCGCCGCCCAGGTCGACCCGGCGCGAATGGACGCTTGTCTCGTCTTCGCGCCCGCGATTGATGGGCCGTGGCGCGAGCGGGTAATCAACCTGACACGCAGGCTTGGCATCACTGCGACAGTCGTGATCGGCGTCGACGGCCGCCTGGAAGCTGCTGCGCCGCGCGGTCGGCTCGAGAGGTTGCTGACCCGCCCGGATGCTGACGGCGAGTGCATGCCCGCCGGGCTCAAGGACTTGCGCAACGCACTCGAGGCCGACGGGCTTCGCGTTCAGGTCCTTCACCGCGGCACCGGGCTGCTGGTGTGAGTGCCTTGAACGTTGTCGAGAGTCGCTCGGTCACTGTGCTCAAGGCGCTGATTGTCGTCGCGGCGGTGTGGCTGTTTCTGGCCCCCTTGGCGACTCCGCCAGGGCTGGCCACGGGGCTCTTGGGCAGCCTCGCCGGCTTCGTCCTCGCGAACCGCGTGGCGGCGCGGATCCGCCTCGCCAGCGGGCTTCTGGTAGGCGCTGCGACCGTCTGCGTGGGGCAGCTGTTCGTCAGCTGGCTGCTTGACGTGCCGCTGGGGTTAAATCCGTCGGCGACGCTCTTCCTCGCCGATGCACTGTCGCTGGGGTTGGCGGCGCTGGGGGGCGTCTTCGTTCTGCGGCTGCTCTCGCATCGAATCCGTGGCTTCTCGGTGGTCGAGTTCGCCCTCATCGTCGCAGCGGTCGCCCACACCTTCGCCAATCACCGCCACCAGCGCATCCATCAGCCCCGCGTCCTTAGCGACTGGGCGTGGTCGAACGGGCTGGATCCTCAGACGATTCTCACTGCCCTGGGCGCCATCTCGGTTGCAATCGCCGCGCTGGTGCTGGTGCGGGTTCGCCGTGGCTCGAGGCTGTTGGCGATGTTGTTGTTGCTGCTGCTGCTCTCAGCAGGCCTCGCGTCGCTCTTCTCGGGCCGGGTCGGAGAGGCGGCCGCCACCGATGATTTGGGCCTCGACGGCTCGAAGGACGACGAAAAGAAGGACAATCAGAAACCCAACAAGAGCTCTTCTTCGAAGCCACCCGACCCGGTGGCAGTGGTGGTGCTGCACGAAGATTTACCCGATGCCGATGCGCTTTACTTTCGTCAGTCGGTGCGGTCGCGGCTGGTGGGAGACCGCCTCGTCGCGGATTCCTCAGGGCTGTTTGATCGCGACGTGCCGCTGGGTTTTCCAGCCGGCGAGCCTTTGAAGCTGGTGACTCCACAGGCGCCCCCTTTTCATCGGCGCGTTCGCACTTCGATGTACCTATTGGTCGACCACGCCCAGCTGTTTGGGTTGAGCCACCCGACGATGTTGACCTTGCTTCAGAATCCAAATCCGCGCCGATTCGTCGCCGCCTATGACGTCGAGTCGCTGTTTCTGATTCGCCCGATTGAACGCCTGCTGGGTCATCAAGCGCTGCCTGGATCCTGGTCGCAGGCCGAACGCGAGCACTACGTTGCTGCGCCCGCCGACCCTCGCTACCTGGCGCTGTCGAATCGGCTCGTGCGCGACGTGGATCCGCGCTTCGTGGGTGACGACGTGATGAAGGCGCTCGCGATCAAACAGTACCTCGAACAGAAGGGCTTCTACAGCCTCGCCGAGAAGGCGCTGGTGGGCGACGACCCTACCGCGACGTTCTTGTTTGGCGATCTGCGCGGCTACTGCGTTCACTTCGCGCACGCCGCCGTCTTCTTGCTGCGCAGCCAGGGAATCCCGGCGCGCGTGGCGCTGGGTTACGGCGTACAGACACGCAACCGAGGCGCAGGCTCGGCGGTGCTCATCTTCTCGCACGAAGCGCATGCCTGGCCCGAGCTGTACCTCGATGGAATCGGCTGGGTGACTTTCGACATTCATCCCGAGAAGTCCGACGAGCCGCCGATGCAGCACGTCGACCAGGACCTCGAGTCTGCTTTAGGAGAGCTCGCGCGCAACGACGCGACCGGTGGAAAGGCCCCACCCGCGCCGCCGCTCGACATTCCGTGGGCGGCGCTTTTCTTTGGGATTACCGGGCTGGCGCTGGCGATGGCGTACGCCATCAAGGTGGGTAGCAGAAAGCGGCGGGGCTCGCATCGGCTCATCTACCGGTCGGTGCTCGATGGGCTCTCAGACCGCGGCGAGGTTCGTCACTTCGGAGAGAGCCGCGAGTCGCACGCTGCCCGCGTGGCGCGGCTGGCTCCGAGCTTCGTGTCGCTGACCGCTGCCCATCTGCGGTTGGCCTTTCGCGATGACCTCTCGGGTGAGGCAAGCTCGGCGACGACCCTGCAGCAGCTCGCCGATGCGACCGCCGTTGAGCTGCGCCGCAACACCGGCTGGTTCATCCGCGCCCGCGCGGTTCTCAATCCGATTGGCTGGTGGTTCACCCGATGACTCTTGCTGAAGCCTAAAGGAACCTCGATGACCACGACCCCTGAGCCGTCTGCCACTTCCGTGATTACGCGCCTCGACGATGTCCGAGTGTTGGCCGCTGCGATTCGCGAGCGGATGCGCGCGAACGTCATGGGCCGCGATGAAATCATCGAACTGGTGTTGGTCGCGCTCTTCGCCGACGGCCACGTGCTGCTCGAAGACCACCCCGGCTCGGGCAAGACCACCCTCGCCAAAGCACTGGGTCATTCGATTGTCGGCGACATCCCGGGCGACGACATCGCCGACTTTCGGCGAATTCAGTTCACGCCCGACCTGCTGCCGTCCGACGTTACCGGGGTGATGGTTTTCGATGCGGCCACCACTGGCTTCACCTTCCGCCGTGGGCCGGTGTTTGCGTACGTGGTGCTGGTCGATGAGATTAACCGCACTTCGCCGAAGGTGCAGTCGGCCTTGCTGGAAGCGATGGCCGAGAAGCAGGTCACGGTCGACAACGTCAGCCATCGGCTCGACGAGCTCTTTTTCGTGCTCGCGACCCAGAATCCGCTCGACGCGGTGGGCACCTACCCGCTGCCGATGGCCCAGCTCGACCGCTTCTTGTTCAAGCTGTCAATGAAGCACATTGATCGCGCTTCCGAGCTCGAGGTGTTGCGCACCTGGGGCAACCCGAAAGAACAGCAACCGCTGCCCAAAGTCACCCGCAGCGAAGTGGTGGCCGGCCGCCGCTTCCTGCGCGAGCACGTGACGTGCGCACAGCCCGTGCACGAGTGCCTGGTCGACATCGCGCAGGGGCTTCGCGACAACAAGCGGATCCGGCAGGGAGTTTCGACCCGCAGCCTCGTGCAGGCGATTCCCGCGCTGCAGACCCTGGCGATGCTGCGCGGACGCGACTTCGTTTCCAGTGAAGATCTCGAGTACCTCGCGCCGTCGCTGTTCGCGCATCGCCTCGGGCTCGCGCCGGGGGTGGTGGCTGAGCCGTTGATTCGTGAGGTCCTGCGAGGGCCGATCGAGACGCTGTCGCGCGCGACCCTCAGCCCCCGATGATCCACAGCCTGCCACTGGTGCTCGCCCTGCTGTGCGTCGCGAATGCAAGCGACGTCGAGGCGACAATGACTCCGGCTGAACGCGCGCTGCTGCTCGAGCTCGGCGCGGGGCGGTTCATCAAGGCCCGCGCCGCGGCCGAGAAGATTCTCATCACCAGCCCGACGTCCTTCGTCGCCACCTGGGCGATGGCTCGCGTCCACCACGACGAAGAAGGAAACCACGCCCGCGCGCTGTACTACTTGAAGCGCGCCGATGAGCTGTTGGGCAATCGCGATCGTCAATGGAGCATGAAGGTCTTGCTCGAGCAGCGCGAAGTGCTGGGTGAGATGAGCCGCAACGTCGAAGAGCTCGAGGTGTTGGACCGCTACGAAGCGCGCTTCGGAGCTCCTCCCGAGGAGCTTCGGGTATGGGCGTTGATGAAGCTTCGCCGCTTCGAGGAAGCCAAGCAGATTGCCCTGCGGCTGACCGCATCGAACGACGAGGGCGACCGCGCAACGGGCTACAACGGAATGGTAGCCATTCACTTCGAGCTGCATGACCGCGCCGAGAGCTACCGCTGGGCGATGGAAGGCGTGCAAGCGACCCGCAGCAACAACTGCACGCTGGTTCTAAATGCGGGCACCACCGCCTACAACCGCTTTCGCATCGCGCAGGCCGAAGAGCTGATGATCCGTTCGGATAAATCGGCGCACCAGACCTGCATCTCGTCATACTTCAATGACCTCGCCGGGCTCTACGTGATGATGGGAGAGCCAACGAAGGCGCTGGCCGCGCTCGCATCGTCTCGCGGCCGAGCGATCGACAAGCGGTATCGGCCGCAGTTTGCCCTGGTGCGCCGCGCGGTGCTCAGCGACCTGCTCACCACTTTGGGAAAGGGCGCCGAGGCCGAGAAGATTGCGGCCGAACTTTACCGACAACCCTCGCGCATCGGGATGGTCAGCGGTTCCGCGAGTATGGAAAAGCTCGCGCGCAGCCTTCGCTTCTCGTTGACGCTTGACGGGCAGATTACCCTGTTGCGCGAGCAGGCGTCATACGGCCCGCTGCTGTCGGGGTCAGCGGCGGTGTTGGGGCAGATCAGCCAGCGGATGGCGACCCGCTGGGAAGTTCGCCGGGCGCTGGTGCAGCTGCTCGCAGAGGACCAGAACCTGGTGATGCTGACCCGCCCCAACCTGGGTGATGTCAACGACTGGGCGACCTGGCGCACCGCAGATCTCGCCGGGTTGCTCGGGGTCGGAGTGATGCAGTCTGCGCTTGCCCGCGCGCGGCTGGAAGACGCGGCGTATCCGGAAGCGGTCGCCTACTTTGATGCGCTCGCATGCGAGCTGGCGTTTCGTTCGGGCTCGCTGGCCGATGCCGAACGCTTCAGCGCGGCCGCGCTCAAGGGCCTTCCGCGGGAAGAAGCGCTGCTTCGATGGCGAACGGCGGCGCTGCGGGCCGAAGGACTGTGGCGATTGGGGCGAGGCAGCGAAGCGCTGGTGCTGTGGCAAGAGGTGATGCAGCGATGGCCGACGGCGCTGCGAATCCTCGGGCTCAAGCTTCCCGCCTCGGTTTCCACCGACGACAGCGAACTCGCCAACGAAACAGCTGCTCGACTGCGCCGTTCAATTCGGTTCGCAATCATCGATGATGGCCCGTTCAAGTTGAAGGTCGAGAGCCGGGGCGGGCAGGTCGACATTTGTCTCAACGATGCCAGCGGCGCGCGCTTGTCGTGCGCGTCGGGCGAGGGGGCGACGGCGTCGCTCGAGGCATTTCATGGCGCCGCGTTTTCTCCGAAGGTGTCGCTCACCGAAACAGACCTGCGCAGCCTCGATGGCAGCCCCGTGCGCGTCAGCGCTGACGAGGCGTTGAAGAAGGTGCTCGGGCCATGAGCGCCACCTTGCTGGTGCTCGCGCTGTTTGCCAGTACGCCCGATGCGGGCTCTTTGGACTGTGCGCAGCGCCGTGGGCGCATCACCCGCCAAGGAGGCGCTGTTGGCTGCTTGATTGACGCAAAGCGCGATGGCGTATGGACCCTGCACCAACCCGGCGGGCAGCAGATTTACAGCGTCAGCTGGAAGCGCGGAAAGAAAGACGGGCCGTCGGTCACCTACCACGACAACTGTCAGGTCGCGTCGCGGGGCAGCTGGCTCGCCGGTCAGAAAGACGGCCCCTGGGTCGAATTCAGCAGCTACGGCAACAAGCTTCGCGAAGGCACCTACAAGAAAGGCAGCCGCGATGGGGTGTGGATTCTCTATGACCTCAAGACCGGCCAGAAGCAGATTGAAGGGCCGTTCGTCGACGACGCTGCGCACGGTGCGCTCATTGAGTACTTCGTCAATGGCACCCGATGGCGCGAAGCCTTGTTTCGCAAAGGCGCGCGGGTGGGCCCAGACCCCGAAGCCTGCGTCGCGCGCGCAGGTCAGTGGCTGGTCGACTACACCCTGCGCGAGGAAGGCTGCTGGATCAACGACAAGCGCGAAGGACTCTGGACTTCCTACGACGGCGCCGGCCTGTTGCGCCGGCGCAGCGCATACAAAGACGGTTTCCTCGACGGCGTTGTCGAGGAGTTTCACCCCACCGGCCAGTTGCTGCGCCGCGGCCAG
>JANOHG010000604.1:0-6104 GCA_031406375.1 Archangiaceae bacterium
CCCATGCCCGGCTCGTCTCCGGTGGTCTGGCTCCACACCACTTCACCCAGCAGCTCGAAGGCCGCCTCGCGCGCCGGCACGGTGAGCTTGAAGAGAAACCGGGTGCCGATCGGCAGCGGCTTCTTGGTCTTGATGAAGGTGCCACCCTTGCTGATGTTCTTGGTGTAGTCGGCGAAAAAAGAGTTCAACTTCTTGTAATCGACCTTTAGCTCGATTGGCGCGCGGGTAGCCTGCCGTCCCTCGATGCCAGCTTTGGTTTCAGCCATTCGGCAAGTATAGGGGTGACGATGGCGCAAGTGTTGATCCGCGCGGCCGCGGCCGTTCGCCGCATCCCCGTCGCGCTCACCTGGCTGCTGCTCACAGGTGGCGGCGCGGCGCTCGTCCTTCTTCCTCTGTTCGGACTTCCTGGCTACGAACTGTCGAGTGCGCTCGCGCTGGGTCACGGCGTGCTGGGCGGAGTTGCTGGCATCGCCGCCGCGCGCCTCGAACGCCGGCTGATTCGTTCGGTGGATCCACGCCCGAAAGCAGCCAATCGCTTCGACTCTGCGCTGCGCTCGATCTTGTCTGCGGCGGCGGCGGCGTGCGTGCTGAACCTCGCAGCGTTGGTGCCCCCGCTGCTTGCGTCGGTCATCTACGCGCTCAGCTCGACCCGTTGCGATCCGTTCAGTCACATCGGATTCTTTCCACTGCTCACGATGCCGTCGGCCATTCTCTCGGCCACTCTCGGCGTCTTCGTCGGCTTTGCGACCCGCCAAATCTGGTCGGCGAGCCTTCTCTATTGCTTGGCTTTGTTGATTTCGCTCTTGGTGACGCTGCTGCCGATTTTGTTCGGCCCACAGGTCTTCGCCTTCAATCATCTGCTCGGCTTCGTTCCCGGGCCGCTTTACGACGAAGCGCTGACGGTGACCTTTGCGCTTGGGTGGTTCCGTCTTGAGACACTGCTGCTGGCGATGACGGCGGTGGTGTGGCCGGCGCTGATGCTCGACATGAGAACAGGCTCGCTGACCTGGCCACACCTGCGACCTGGGTCGGCGCTGCTGCTCGCTGCGTTGGTCGTGACGATCTTCACCCTCGAGGAGCGCGGCCCACGGCTGGGCACCCGGATGAACGACGCGCTGCTGCAAGAGAAGCTCGGCGGCACCCGCGAGACTGCGCACTTCGTGCTGCACCACCCACGCGAAAAGACGAAGGGCGAGCTCGAACGACTCGAGCGCGATCTTGAGTTCCGCCACGCGCAAATCTCTGCCTTCCTCGGCGGACCTCCTCCCGGCAAGGTTCACGTCTGGTGGTACCGATCTGCCCAGGAAAAACAGACGCTGGTCGGCGCAGGCGGAACTCAGTTCGCAAAGCCCTGGCGTCGCGAAGTGCACGTCAATGATTCGGCCTTTCCTCATCCGGTGCTGAAGCACGAGCTGGTGCACGCGATGGCCGCGCCCTTTGGATCTTCCCCCTTTGGCGTGACAGCGACGATGGGTGGGCTGATCGCGAACGCCGGAATCATCGAAGGTGTCGCGGTGGCAGGCGAGGATCCCGTCGACGATCTCACCCTTCACGAATGGGCCGCGGGAATGAAGCAAAAGAAGTTACTGCCGAACATCCGCACCCTGCTCAAGCCGACCGGTTTCTACACAGCGCCTGCGTCGCGTGCCTACACCGCGGCGGGCAGCTTCATGCGGTGGCTCGGCGAGACGCACGGCGGCGAGAAGCTGCGCGCGCTCTACAAGCATGGCGACTTTCAAGCGGTGTACGCGCAGTCGCTGGACGGGCTGGCGACGGAATGGGAAAAGTCGCTGGACGCTTTGCCGCTGGACGCTTCGGCGGTGAATCAAGCGTTCGCCCGGTTCCGCCGTGGCAGCCTGTTCACCCGCCCCTGCGCACGAGAAGTCGCGCGGTTGTCGAACGAGGCGGCCGAGCTGCTGAGCAGCGACCCCGACGAGGCGGTGCGCCGGTATCAGCGCTGTGCGCAGCTGCAGCCCGACGAGCCTGGACACGTGCTCGCCGAAGCGAACGCGCTGCAGTTGAGCGGCCGCAAGGTCGAAGCACAAGACGTGCTGGCCACGCTGTCGGTCACCGTCAAGGATCAACCCGGGCCCGCGGCCGAAGTCGCGATGGCGCGCGGAGATCTCGCTTGGGCGAGCGCGAAACCGACCGCAGCGCGCAAGTACTTCGATCAGATTCTGACCCTCGACCCTTCCCCTGCGATGGATCGCACCGCGAGGGTGAAGATCGCCGCGCTCAAGGCTCCAGAAGCGGGCAAGGCGCTGTGGCGTTACTTCAAGCCGGGGGGCGACGACGTGAAGTTGCTGGTCTTGCGGGAGGCAATCGATGGCCGCTCGGCCGACGTCTATTTGAGCTACCTGCTCGGACGCAGGCTCGCACAAGGCAGTGCTCCTGAGCTCGCCCTGCCCTACCTCGCCGCGGCGCTTGTTCCCGGTACCTTGCCCGAGAGCATTCGCAAAGAGACCTTGCGACTGCAGCTCGAGGCGCTGTTCCTTTCGGGCGACTGCGCGGGAGTGAAAGACGCCCTTGGAAAGCTGCCCTCTTTTTCGACTGCATTCACCGCGCGCGCGAAAGAATGGGGATCACGGTGCGCCTTCGAGCAAGCCCTGTTCAAGGGCCCGCTGGTCAGTGACACGGGCGGCTGACCTGACCGCTGGTACCTGAGGAATCTTTGCGCTAACAGCGCCGACCCATGCACTTCGAAGCACGTCAGCGGATTAGCGGAACCGTGGCCGAAGTCGAGGCCGCCCTCATCGACGAGAAGTACCTCGACTTCTTGCTCAAGCATCACGGAGTCCTTCTCGAGGTCGCGCTGGTTGAGAGGAAGGACGACGGCGTGTGCATCAACCGTAAGGTTCGTTACCGCCCGAAGCCGGTGATCGAGTCGATCGGCCCGAAGAAGGTGCCCCCCGAGTTCTTCGCGTTCATCGAGACCTCAACCTGGGATCGGAACAAGAAAGAACTGAAGTTCGTCAACGTGCCGACGAGCAACAAGATCAGCTCGATGATGGAAAACACCGGCGTGTTGCGGCTGCGAGATGCGGGTGGGCAATGCGAGCTGACGATGGATGGCGAAATCAAGCTCAAGCTGCCCTTCTTCCTCAAGCCGTTGGCGATGGTAGGAGAAGCGGTGATTCAGCGCGAAGGCTTGAAGATCTTCGATGCGCAACAGCCGGTACTCAACCGCTTCATCGCCGAGGTCATTCGCGCGCCAAAGTGATGGCCAACGAAATGCCCACCCCCTTCACTTGGTTGGAAGGTCACATGAAAACGACGATCGCCTTGCTCGTGGTCACCTTGCTCGCGGGTTGTGCCCCGAAAAAACTTCCCGGTACCGAGATTGACGACACCGACGACACGCGGTTCATCCTCGCGGTGATGGAGCAGTACCGCAAAGCGGTCGAGTCCCGCAACGCGCAGACGATTCTCGAGCTGTCAGACGAGTCGTTTCGAGACGATGGCGGCAGCGCGGCCCCCGAAGACGACCTCGACTACAAGCAGTTGGTCACGGTTCTTCCCGCGCGAATGGCGAAGATGGACGACATCAAGCTCGAGATTGCTGTGCGTAAAATCGAGATCGACAAGGAGCTCGGCACTGCCTGTGCCACCTTCACCTACAACACGAGCTTCAAGCTTCCCGGCCTCAACCCGAAGACGCAGAGCGAGTCGGAAATCAAGCAGATGACGTTCAACCTCGCTGACCGTTCGAAGCGTCAGTGGAAGATCACCTCGGGGATCTGATGGAACCGCTCACGCTCTACGTCGATGGATTCTGGATCAGCCCATACGCGCTGACGGCGTTCGTCGCGCTCGAAGAGAAAGCGCTTCCCTACACCGTGAGGGAAGTGAAGCTGAACAAGAAGGACCACCACCACAGCGAGTACCGGGCCCACACCGGCCGCGTTCCCGCGCTGCAGCATGGCGACTTCTGGTTGGCCGAGTCGTCTGCCATCTGCGAATACCTCGCCGAGACGTTTCCGTTTCCGAAGCACCCGCGACTCTTCCCCGAGGACCTTCGCCAACGCGCAATCTGCCGCGAAATCCAAGCGTGGATCCGTTCGGACCTGGTGCCGATTCGCGAGGAACGCTCGACACACACCCTCTGGTACGAGCACACGCGCAAGCCGCTGTCGGACGCAGCGAAAACCGCAGTCGACCGGCTGTACAAGCTCGCCGATCGGTTGATTCCCGAAGGGCAAACCTCGCTGTTCGACGGGTGGTGCATCGCCGACACCGACCTGGCGGTGATGCTCCAACGGCTCAACCTCAACGGCGACCCGATGCCGGCGAAGCTCAAGGTGTTTGCCGAAGCCCAGTGGCGGCGGCCAAGCGTTGCCAAGTGGAACGACCGCCGGCGGCTTCCGTACGAAGCCTACTGATTTGGCGCGCTGTCCCGTTGGCCATCGTCCACCGCCTGGTAACCCGCGTTTGAGACCCATCTCGGTAAGGGGCGTGCCGATGATCTCTGTACACGCTCGTTGACACCCCGATTTCGGCGCCGCTATATCGGCGCGCTTTCACCACGGGAGTTGCAATGGCGGTCGACCAGACGAAGGCATCCAACGACTGGAAGAAGAAAGAGAGCTTCGGTTCCGCCATCATTCAGATCGGACTGGTCGCTGCGGTGCTGGGAGCCGCGGTCTTCTTCTTCTATCAACGCGGAACAGTGAAGAAGGAGGTCGGCGAGAAGCTGAACAGCGCGCGGCTGACCGCGATTCGCAACAACCCTGCTGACATCTACGCGGCGCTCAAACAAGCCGACGAGATCTTCGCCATCGATTCGGCGTCTCCTGACGGGCTCGCGTTCGCGGCGGCGCTGCACACCGAGCTGTGGACGGTGCACAAAGTTCCGGGTGAAGAAGCGAAGGCAAAGGAATTTCTCGCCAAGGCCGAAAAGGCAGACGACCGAAATCGCGAAGATCGCCACGCCAGCAAAGCGCTGTTGATGATTTCCGACGGAAAGTTCGCCGAGGCCGAAAGCTACATTGAAGAGCTGCGAAAGAAGGGCGGTTCCAGCCCCCGACTCTATTTCGCGCAGGCACTGGCCCTTCAGGCGCAGGGAAGCCTGAAGCTGGCCCGCAGCAACTTCATTTCGGCCGCCGACAAGGCTTGGAAAGACCCTGCCTTCACAACCGGGTTTGGAGAAGCGAACCTCGCCGAAGGACTGTTTCCCCAGGCTGCTGACGCCTTCGGCAAGGCGCTGACCGCAAACCCCGACCACCTTCGCGCCCGCCTTGGCTCTGCGCTGACGAAGACGCTGCGGCGGGTAAACGTGAAAGACGCACAAGATCTCGTCAATCAGCTCGAAACGGTCGAGCTGACGCCCGCCCTCAAGGCCCGCCGGTTGACCGTGGTCGCTGAGCTGGCGAACGTCGAAGCGCGTTACGACGACGCCGTGAAGGCAGCCGACGAAGCGATCGCCGCCAACCCCAGCGACGCGTGGGCCGAGTTCGTCAAGGCACGGGCGCTGGGCCTGAAGAAAGACCCCAAAGCGGTTGCAGCGTTCGATTTGGCGCTGACGAAGAACAAGGTCGCTCCGTTGTTCTACTTCGATGGCGCTTCGCTGTTGCAGCAGGCGGGCAGCCTCGACGCCGCGCTCGCGCTGCTCGACAAGTACGAAGCGCAGTTCAAGAACGTGAAGTTCACCGATTCGACGGGCAAGGAAGAGTCGCACCTCGGGCGCGACGACCGATACTGGCTGGCCCGCGGCGACGTTCTGCTGGCCGCCAACAAGCCGGACGACGCGATGGCCGCCTACGACAAGGCGATCGCTGCCAAGAGCATCAACCAGGTTCGCGCCAACTACTCGAAGGCGGCACTGCTGGTGGCGCGAAAGGAGTACGACAAAGCCGCCGAGCTGCTGGTCGACATCACCCCACCCGACGGAACCGGTGTGTTGGCTGAGGCGTACGTCGCAATGGGAGTGATTCAGTTCGCCAAGACCGACTACGCGCCTGGCTGCCAGAGCTTCGCGTTCGCACTGACGCGGATGAAGATGTTGCAGGCGCCCCGCGCCGCGGCCGACGCCCGCATCCCGGTCGGCACCGTCATTCCCGGCATCGTCATCTCGGGCGAGTACAGCGGCGATCGCGCCGACGTGCGTT
>JANOHG010000613.1:0-7176 GCA_031406375.1 Archangiaceae bacterium
TGGTTCTTGTCGCTGCTGAACTTCTGTACGAACTCGTTGAGTGCGCTGATTTCTTTGGGGTAGTCGGCTTGCTTCTCGTAAATGAGCGCGGCGCGAAACTGATTCTTCGGTGCATCCTCGCTCTTCGGATAAAGGTCGGCGTAGCGCAGGTAGGCGGTGGCAGCCTCATTGTAGCGTTGCAGACCTTCTAGCAGGCGAGCAGTGTTGAAGAGCGCGGCTTCGCGGTCTTTGCTCTTGTCGTAGTCCTTCACCAGTCGTTGGTAGCTGACGACAGCCTTGTCGAAGTCGTAGCTGTTCTCGGCGTTGACGGCGACCCGGAACAGGGCCGCGTCAGCGAGCTTCGATTGCGGGTAATCGCGGGTGATTCGCTCGTAGAGCCGCAGCGCAGAATCGAAGCGACGGGTATTCTCATGGCAAACGGCCGCGTTGTTGAGCGCCTTGTCGGCGAACTCGTGCTTGGGCTCCTCGTCCACCAGCTCGAGGTACTTCTTCGCCGCATCGTCGAACTTCCCTTCAGCCATCAGTTGCTCGGCCAACTTGAAGCGGCCACCCAGCTTGAACTTCTGAAGGTCCTTGGCGAGGTCGCTCTTTGGGTCGATGACGTCGGGATTCTTAGACAGCTCGGCAGCGACTTTCTCGACCATCACCCAGTTCTTGTCGATCAGGTAGGTTTCGACGGTGAGGTTGGCGGCGTACTTCGCCACCTCGGCTTTTGGGTAGGTGGTGATGATCGCCGCGAAACGCTTGCGAGCTTCTTCAAAGTCGTTGTGAACATAGAAGAGCTCAGCCGCTTTGTACGCGATGCCGGGTGACTTCTCGTCCGCCTTCACTTTGGCCACGTACGCGTCCGAAGCAGCGATCAACGCTGTCTCGGAACCCACCATCGGAATGAGGGCGATTTTCTCGGCTTCGGGCCGCTTGGCACTGGTGAGGACAGGCAGGTTAGGCGCAATGCCTTTGAGCACTTCGAGCTCGAGCTGCTTTTGCAGCGACAGCACCGCCGAGAATGCTGCGTCCGACAGATACTTCACGTCCTGGCTGGAATCGCGCACCGCGTTGTAGTGCTTGGCGGCCTCGGCGAACTGCAGCGAGTTGTACAAACATTCGGCGAGATAAAATTCCATCTCGTAAGCGTTCTTGCTGCGCGGAAAGCGCTTCAAGTACGTGTCGTAAGCCTTGGCCGCGCTCTCGAAGGTTGTCTTCGCCTGGTCGAACTTGCCTTCCTGCTTGAACACCAATGCTTGTTGGTGGTGATAGATGGCTGTCGAGTAGAGGCTCTTCTCGGCCATTTCACCCGCGGCGAGGATGACGTCCGGATCGCGCTTCCACTTCTCGTGCCACGGGGTCCCGGGGCCGAACATGTTGGCCAACTTGGAAGACTCGCCGAACGCTTCTTCCAGCTTTCTGTCGCGCTCGTAAGCCTGGACGATTTTTTGCTGAATCTGCGGGGCATCTTTGATCAGCGGATTCTTCGCCAACACCAGCCGGTAGGTCTCGATCGCCTCGGGGTGTTTCGTCTGATCGAAGTAGATGTCGGCCATGCGTCGATAGATTTCAGATTCCCATGACCGCCCACCGATTTTGCTGAACTTCTCTTGCGCCTTGGCGAGGCTGCCCCACTTCTCGTCGACAAAGCTGACCGCGGTGTATTGCAACGCTTCGTTGCGAAGATCTCCGCCGATTTCGTCCTCACCCTTGGCCTTGGCCTGCGCCTGGTAAAAGTCGATCAACGAGATGAAGCGATCGACCGAATCGTCGAATCTATCCATTCGGTAATAGACCCAGCCGAGCTTGTAGAGCGCTTTGTCGTAGAGCGGGTGCTTGGTGTCGAGAATTGCATGCTCGTAGGCGTCGGCCGAGAGCGCGAGCGCGTCTTTCACGTCATAAGCGTCGAAGTAGTATTCACCGATGCGCACCCAGGCCTCGGTGGTGAACTTCGACTTTGGATACTTCGCGATCAGGTCCGTGTAGGCCGAACGGCTGGCCTCGAAGCTCTCTTGCTTTTCGAGGCAGTACCCCAGCAAATAGTACGACGCATCATTGAGCCGGTATTTTGGGAACGCAGAAATCAGCCGCTGATAGAGCGCGATCGACTTGCTGAAGTCGACCTTCGGTTCAGGAGGCGGCGCCGCGTTCATCTGGGGATCCATCTTCTTGATTCGTTCTTCGTAGTCGCGCATCGCCAGCGAATGATCGTCGCTCGTTTTTTCGTAATAGAGCTCGGCGAGGCGAAACATCACGTCGGGCGTGTACTTCGCGTCGTCAGGGTATCGCTGCAGAAACTCCTCGAACTGCGCAATGGCGTCGAGCCTTTCTCGTCGTTCGAGCACCTCGAGATCTCGAATCGCGCGCTCGTAGCTGTTGGCAAGCGTGTTTCGCTTTTCCTCGTACTTCTTCTCAACCAGCAGCTGCACTTCTCGCTTGAACTCTTTGGACTCGGCCTCGTAGTCCTGCAGCGTCTTCGAGAGGTCTTCAAGCGCAGCAACCTCAGTGGCGCCGCGCCCCATGCCTTCGAAGTACCGGGTCTTCGCCTTCTCGGCCGGAGCGACGTCGGCTTTGGTGCCCCCATCGGCGCCAAGCGCTGGCGCGGCGCCCGAGGGCGAAGGCACAGCAGCAGGACCCCGAGCTTCTGGCACGACCCCCGCGTCTGCCTTTTGCTTGTCGTCCTTCTTGGCGACGCCTTTCGCTGCGGGCGCAGCGGGCTTGGCACCCTGCGCGTGCGCAATCATCGAACAGGCGACCACCACAGTTGCGAGCAGGCGAGTCATCAGTCCACGTCCTTGAGGACTTCTTTGAACTCTTCGTCCAACTGGCGCAGCTCGCGGTCTTTCTGGGCCGAGAGCTTCTGAATTTGAGCGGTCTTGTCCTGCTTGCGGGTGAACGCAACATCGACCACGCCAACGTCGGCCTTGAGCACGAGGTCATAGAAGCTCTGTCGCACGCGCTTGAAGCTGTCGAACGCAATCCTGCCGACGAGGTTGCGCGCGTCGGTGCTGATGCCGGCGACTTCGCGCCCGTACCCTTCAAGCTGCGCCTGCTCGGCCACCACCTGTTCCCGAAGCTTCTCGGCGCGGCGACCCACGCGATCTCGCAGCGTCTTCTTCGCGATCACGATTCGCTCTTTGACCCCTTGAGCGTCTGCCCGCACCACGTCAGCGCGCAGCATCACCCCAGAGCCTTCGGCAGGCAGCTGCCCCCGCACCTGCTCGTACGTCTGACGCTGTCGCTGCAACGCCTGCTCGAACTCGCGCTTGAGCGCTTCGTCGCCTCCGACGGCGTTCTCAGCGTTGTTCTTGTCCTCAGCCAGCATTTGGCGAGTCTTGTCGAGCTCGGCTTGAATGCCGTCGAGCGCCTTGCGCTCGAAGCTCACCCTTTCGAGAAATGCCTTCTCGTCCGCAGGCGCGTTTTTTCGCTGGTGTCGGGTGTCGTCGACGTACTTCGAAATCGCCGCCAGCTGGGCGTACTGCGCCTGAATGTCGACCCCCAGTCGGAACGCGGTCTGGTCAACCTCGGCAATCTTCGAACGAATCTTGTCTTTGCGCGCCTGCACTTCGTCAGCAGTCGTGGGCAGCGTCGCGATGCGTTCCTGAAGGCTCTGCGCGTCGCTGCGCGCTTTGTCTATCTGCGTCTTCTGCTCACCCGAGAGATAGGTTCCAACCAGCTGGCCTTCGATTCGGGTGAGAGCATCCTCGGCGCGAATCACCGAGCTCTCAACCGCATCGGCGCGGGTGTACCCTTCTTGCATCACCGGAAACGACTCGAGCCCACGTTCGTCGAGCGCCTTCAAGATGCGGGTGGCAATTTCTTGGCCTTCTCCGACACCGCGACGGCCAGACTCGAGCGCGTTGATGATCTGCACCGCGTCGGCGACTTCGCGGCGCGTGGTGGCCCACTTGAGTGCGATGGGGGGAAGCAGAGAGGTGACGTCCAGCGTCTTGTCGTTTCGAGCAAGCAGGTCGTCGAAGTAGCGAACCGGGTCTTTGTTCGCGTTCAACAGCGCTTCGATTTCGTCGCGCACCGGCGCATAAGCGTTAATGACCGATACGTACGTCTCACTTGCTTCCTCGTACTTCTGTAGTTTGAGCAACAACGTGCCTTGAAGAATCCGTGCCTCGGGCGCGAGCACCGAGTCTTCAGCGACCAACAGCAGAACCTCAGTGGCGTTCTTTGCGCGCTGGAAGTCACCCTTGCGCACGTAGGACCAAGCAGTTTCGTACAGCGAGTCGGGGAAGCTGTCGCTTTCTCGGGCGACTTCCTGGTACCTATCGATCGCTTCATCGTACTTGCCGAGCTCGAAGAGCACCCGGCCGAGCGAGAGGTTGGCGAGTTCACGGACGGCGACGTCTTTCGCATCGCGGGTTGGCTGGGAAGCGACCCACCTGAACTGTTCGATCGCCTTGTCGAAATTCCTCAGCTTCACGTGGCCGACGCCGATGAAGAACGCCGATTGGAGTCGGAAAGGACCCCCTTGGTTCTGCACCAGGCCCGAGAAGGCACCTTGCGCACGGGGCAGACGTTGCTCGAGCGAAAGGTCTTCGCGACGAAAGAGCCACTTGGCGTAGACGTAGGTCAGCTCAGGCGGCAGCTCGCCACCCGACAGCCCTCGCGCTTGGTTGATGTACTCGTCGATGCCGGAGAACTCGTTGAGCCGCCCCGCAATCTCGAGGTAGCGGGCGAGCGCTTCCTTGTAGTGACCCTTTCGCAGCGCGAGCAGCTGACGCAAATAGAGTCGCGCCCCGAGGTAATTCTTCTGCTGGTAAAGTGAATCAGACAGGTAAAAAAGCGCGTCGGCGTACCGCGGGCTCGCCTGAAAATCCTTGCTGGCAATCAGGTCGTAAAAGAGGACCGCCGCGTTTGCGTAGTCTCCCAACAGGTAGTTGATTTCGCCGTCCGAGAAGCGCTGCTTTCGGGCTGCGTCATCGCTGGGCTCATCGACCTGACTGTATTGACGTTCGACCAGCCGCAGGTTGTCCGAGGCATTCTTGACCTGTTTGGCGACCTCCTCGACCTGCGTCGACAACTCGCTGACGCTCGAGCCGCCCTGCGCCCCCCCGCTGGTAACAAGCAGACCCGTCATCACAATCAAGTTGCTGCGCCTAGCCATTGGTTCGTCGCGAACGCGGGGTCGTCGAGCACCCTGCAGTCTGTGCGCTCCTTGAGGAGTTATTTAGGCGCGTCGCCAGCGGGAGGCGCAGGTGCCGGCGCGGGATCAGTCGCGTTGTCCTTCTTTTTCAGCGCTGCGTCTTTGGCGGTCGTGATGTCGTAACGGATTCCGGGGCGATCTTTGATGTCAGAAGTGATGCCACCCTTCTCATAGCCAACCACTTTCACGGTCGTGACCTTCGCGCCCTCGGCATTGAACGTCTGATTCGATTGCAGCTTGAATTTGTAGCCTTCGAGGTAGCTGAAAATGCCGTAGCCCGAACCGCGGTACACCATTCGAACTGCGATTTGATGATTTCCTGGCACGATTCGACCGTTGAAGATCTCGAACTCCTCGCGCTTGTCGAGGTCGCCGTTGACGTCGACCTTGGTGAAGACGGGAGCTCCATCAAGCGCGTAGGCGACCGACTCGAGCACAAACGCTGAACCCATCTGGTTGCGATGGAAGATGACGGCGCGGGCGCCCGTCGACAAATCGCCCCCCAGCACGGTTTCCTGAAGGAGCAACAAGCGGGCTTTGGTGCGGAAGATCTTCTCTTTGAGATCGACCACGTTCTCTTCGAGCGTTTTCACCCGGGTCGTGAACGCCTCGTCCGCGGTCTGCGCCCCGGGCCTTGCCCCCGGAGCGGCGGTGCCTGTCGCAGGAGCAGCACTCGTTGCTCCAGCGGTGGGGGCTGGCGCTTGCGCAAGTGCGATCGAAGCGCTCAACAGTCCCCAGACCAACCAGTGCGACCTCATCCCTGACCACCCTTTCGCAATTCAGTCAGCACCAGCTTGGCAACTGCCTTAAGAGTGTCAAAAACTCCGACACCCGTTGGGGCGACAGCCTGCCATTCGGGCACGTTGCGCGGATTGAGAACATTGCGCAGCTCTTCAGCCGAGACGGCGTTGGGAAGATCGCGCTTATTGTACTGCATCACAAAGGGAATCTTGTTCAGGTCGTAACCCTGTTCGGCGAGGTTGATTCGAAGGTTTTCCATCGATTCGATGTTTGCTTCCATCCGCTCAACCTGGCTGTCGGCGACGAAGACGACCCCGTCGACTCCTTTGAGGATTAGCTTGCGGCTGGCGTCGTAAAAAACCTGCCCGGGCACAGTGTAAAGATGAAACCGCGTTTTGAAGCCGCGAATTTCGCCTAAAGAAAGAGGAAGGAAGTCGAAGAACAGAGTTCGATCGGTCTCGGTAGAGAGCGAAATGAGCTTGCCCTTCGTCTCGGGATTGGTCTTGTTATAGATGTACTGAAGGTTCGTCGTCTTCCCGCAGAGTCCCGGGCCGTAATAGACGATCTTGCAGTTGATCTCGCGGCTTGAGTAGTTGATGAAGGACATTTGGGCGGCGCTTACTCGCTGAACAGGTTGTCGATGTCGGCATCGGAGATCTCGGCGAACGGCGAGCCGGCTCCAGGGGCTTCACTGCGCTTGGTCATCTGCTCGAAGATTTTCGTCAACTCGTCCGAGGCCTTCTTGATTCGCAGCCGCACAAGGCCAAGCGAGGTGCGGTTGTCGAAGATTACGACCAGCACGATCCGGCCGCCCACCAACGTCATATAGAGCGAGTCTTTCGCGCCTTCGTGGAACTGATTGGGAAATTCGTTTTCGCCAATCAGCTTTGCAAGTCCCCCCATCGCAGCCACGTTGCCCGCAGTGAGCGACGCCAGAGAAGTCGTGTCGATGTGCTGGGTCTGCCCAGCCGCGGCGATCAGTTGCCCGTTTTTATCGACGATGAATACAACTTTGGCATTCGCATCTTTGGTCAGCCGGTCGCACACCGCGTTGATCCGGTTGAATTCCTCTTCGTACATCACCAACTGCTGAGCCATGGGATCGAACGCCCCCAAAATTTGACGGAAGCGCGTTTCTAGCAGACCCAACCCCGCGTTTCACCAATTCAAACAGGTCAGCACAAATGTCCGAATCGTGCACAAGTGCTTCTATAGTCGTTGCACTTTGCGCGAACGAAGCCCCAGTGGGTCCGTTGCACCGTGGATCGCGTTGTTGTTGATGACGTCCACGG
>JANOHG010000631.1:0-1454 GCA_031406375.1 Archangiaceae bacterium
GTCTTGGCCTCATTCGCGACGCAAGTACCACCGGCGCGCTGATTCTCACCAAGGGGACCTTCAGGGTCGACGACGCGGTCAAGATCAAGTTCACCCTCGATCTTCACGTTGACGCCGACCCAGACCTCGACGTCGCCGGTCGCATCGTTCGAGTCGAACGGATGGACGACAGCTTCTGGGCGTTCAAGATTGGCGTCGCGTTCGAGCCGCCGCGAGCGGACCTCGAAGAGCAGTTGCAGGTGGTCGCCGCCCGACAGCAGCGAGTGTCTCAGAAGACGGCCAGCACTTGAGGGGGCTCGCATTAGGCAGTTGTCGCCATAGACCTGCTGTTCCGGATTCACCTGGAGCCCGCAGGCCATGGCGGCAAAAGCGCGCCCTACTCGTCGACGGTCACCTTTTCTTCTTCCTCTTCCTTCGTAAGGACGGGGTTGGGCAGCGTATCGAGCAGGGGCCGCAGCAGGTTCATCGCCAAGGGGATGTAGCGTTCGACCTCGGGCGCGTATTCCTTGCCGTACATCGCGGTCACCTCAATCAGTTTCTCATCGGTCGTCGCAAACGAGCCCCCCGCCTCACCGGCCCACAACTCGAGGCCGTCTGAGCAGCGCAGCAGCTTGGCGTCGACGCTGGCCTCGAAGCCATCGCCCTTCGCCTCTACGTTGGGCTTGAGCCAGAGCATCCCTTCCGTGCCTTCGATGCAGACGGAGGTGAGCGCGACCGGGTCGGACGAAACGACTTCCGCGCGCACGAGGAAATCGCGCTTCATGTTCACGTAGCGCCGCGCGATTCTCGACCACGCCTCGCCAGCCTTTTGCTGCCCGTCGGGCGCCGGTTGAACGACGACTGTCAAACGCTTCACCTTGTCCGCGTGTGCCGTGCCCCAGTCATCTCGTACCCGCGACATTTTTACGATTGAGCAGGCTGAGGACAGCAGCACGAAACTCACCGTGCCAAGCAATTGCGCAGAAGGGCCTCGATGAAGCGTTGAGCTTGAAGCCCGCGAACCGGCGAACGAAAGTTTGAGATTCATGAGGGGAATCTATTGACGTTCGACGCGCGCCGTTAGCAGAACAGTCGGATGTGGGTAGGGAAGGGCAACGTGATTCGACGCGCGGCACTTGGGCTCGCAGCCCTTGGTGCGCTGCCCGCGTTCGGGTCCGCAGCCAGCCATTCAGATCCGATTGCCAAGGTGGTGCTCGCCCTGGCGTTGATGCTCTTTGCTGCAAAGATAGGCGCTGACCTCGCCAATCGAATCGGCCAGCCGTCGGTGCTTGGTGAGCTGCTGATGGGAGTCGCAATCGGAAACCTGGGGCTCGCCGGCTTTCACGGACTCGAGTTTCTGAAAACGGACGCCTCGCTCGACATGCTCGCCCGCCTTGGGGTGCTCGTGCTGCTCTTTGAAGTCGGGCTTGAGTCGACCGTCGCGCAGATGTTGAAAGTCGGCAAGTCGAGCCTCT
>JANOHG010000633.1:0-2311 GCA_031406375.1 Archangiaceae bacterium
CCGGCAACCATTTGCGGTGTGCTGGGTCAGCTGGGCCTCGATTCATCGGCGGTGGTCGCGCGTGCGGGCATGGATGAGGTCAAGGCACGGCTCAAGCAGAACACCGAAGAAGCGGTCGAACGCGGCGCCTTTGGAGTTCCGACATTTTTCGTCGGCGGCGAGATGTTCGTCGGAAACGATCGCCTTCACTTCGTCGAGCAGGCGCTAAAGCGCTAAAAGAAGCGCGATGCCCCCGTTCCCGAAGTTCAGACGCGAGGCCTCGGCTTTGTTGGTCATCGACATTCAGGAACGGTTGGCAGCGGCGATGCGTCCGGATGCTCTCGAACGCCTGCTCAACCGCACCGTTGCTGCGATCATCGGTGCGCGAACCTTGGGAATGCCAATCATCGTCACCGAGCAATACCCGAAAGGGCTGGGGCCGACGATGACGGCGATCAAGGACGCGCTGGGCGACTTCCAGCCGATTGAGAAACTCGAGTTCTCGGCCTCGTTGCCGCAGGTGCACGAGAAGCTCGTTGGTCGCCCGAATGTGTTGATCGCGGGTATGGAAACCCACGTCTGTGTCTTTCAAACCGTACGCGACCTCGCCAGCGCGGGATTAACCCCGTGGCTTGCAGTTGACGCCGTTCTTTCGCGCCAGCGGGTCGATCACCAGGCGGGGCTCGCGTTGGCCGGTCACCTCGGCGCGATCCTGACCACCGTCGAGGCTGCGCTTTTCGATGCGTTGGGCAAGGCTTTGGGGCCCGAGTTCAAGGCGATCTCGGGAGCGGTGAAATAGCCATGGCGCGCGCTCCCCTAAGGACTGCGGCGCTCGGCCAGGCCTTACGCTAGGTTTGGGCTGATGAAGATGCGCCTCAAAGTCGACTTTCATTTCAGTTCCGCGCACGCCCTGCCGTTTTACGACGGGGTCTGTAAGCGCATGCATGGTCACAACTATCGGCTGCAGGTCACCGTCGAAGGGAAGCCGAACCCGAACGATGGAATGATTCGCGACTTCGAGGACATCAAGAAGCGGGTGTGGGACGCAGCACTGACTCAGTGCGATCACCACTGCCTCAATGACCTGATTGAGAATCCGACTGCCGAGAACATGAGCGCGTGGTTGTGGGAAAAGTTAAAGCCCAACATCGACGGACTTCAGGCGATCGCGCTCTGGGAGAACCCCGACTATTGCGTGACGGTCGAGGTCTGAGGGTAGGTGAGGGTGAGCAAGTCACGCCGCGGGGTTCTTTTTGACTTCCGGGTCTAGCTGGACCTTCTGGGCAAGCGCTGCGTGAAGCGTCGAGCGAAGCTCAGCATTCTCCCAAGGCTTGGTCATGAATCGGTCAATTTCGCCGGCGGCAAGGGCCTCGGCGACCCGCTCGGGCATGAATCCGGTGATGATGATCTTCACGCAGGGGGGGAAGCGGCGCTTCACTTCGCGCATCAGCTCAAGGCCTGTCATCCCCGGCATGAGGTGGTCTGAGATCACCGCGATGAACTCGTGCTTCTCGAGTAATTCCAAGGCTTGCTGGCCTCCGCTGGCAGTGAAGATGCGATGGCCGGTCGAACGAAGTGCGCGCTCGAGCGCACGCCGGACCAGCTCGTCGTCGTCTACCACCAGGATGTTCTTGCCGGAGTCCATGGCGTTGGGTTGATCAACATTCGGACCAAGCACGGTTTCGCAGCGGCCCCGAGATTGCTTACCAAAAGCATATGGAAACCATCGCGCCTCCTGCTTCCGAAGTCGCTCGACGCCTAAGGGTTCTGATCATCGATGACGAAGAGGCGTTGTTGCGAACCCTGGGTGGGCTGCTGACCCGCGCTGGCTTCGAGGTTCAGACTTTCTCGGATGCGCTCGAAGGGCTCACCGCGGCGAAGGAACCCGACTTCGATGTGGCGTTGGTCGACATCAACCTTCCGAACATTTCCGGAATGGATTTGCTGCGTGAGCTCAAGACACGCAAGCACCCCATCGAGGTGATCATCATCACCGGTGAAGGTTCGATTCCGACGGCGCTCGAGGCGGTGCGGTTGGGCGCGTATGACTACCTGACCAAGCCGTTCATCGACGTCGAGCCGGTGATCTCGAGCGTGCGACGGGCTGGCGATCGAAAGCGGTTGATCGCTCGCAACCGTGAGCTCGAGCAATTGGTGAAGGTCGCTCAGCCGAACCAAGACTTCATCGGCCAGAGCGCGAAGATGCGTGAGGTGTTTCAGCTGATTGAGCAGGTCAGCTACTCATCGTCGACGGTATTGATTCAAGGTGAGAGCGGCACCGGTAAAGAACTGGTCGCGCGATCAATTCACCGTCGAAGCCAGCGCGCGTCGG
>JANOHG010000644.1:0-3717 GCA_031406375.1 Archangiaceae bacterium
TCGACGCGCGCCCTGCGGGCCAGGCCGCGCTGAACCCGCAAAGCATGCTCGGCTGGACGCCCTTCAGCGACCCCTTCAACCTGACGCAGCAACCGGCCATCACGCTGCCTTGCGGCCTGACGAGCGATGGCTTGCCGATAGGGGTGCAGATCGTCGGCCCGATGTTCGGCGATGCGCTGGTGCTGCGTGCGGCGCGGGCCTACGAAACCGTACGGCCGATAACGCGGCCGCGACTGGGTGCCTGACGCCCGTCTGCGCTCGATGGCAGGGCGGCCTGTTCTGTTCGTCTGCACCGCCGCCCGCTTGAGCGGCCCCAGCAGGAACGCGTCCGCGCCGCAGTTGCCGGCCCGTTCTTCCGGCCGGTCTTCCTCGGGCGCGTAGATGAGCACGACGGGGCACAGGGGCCGCGCCGCCTTCAGCCGGTCGCACAGCGCCTCGCCGTCGAACGTGCCCGAGACGGACGCAAAGACGACGTCCGGCGCCTTGTCGGCGCCGATCGCCTCGGCCGCCTCGGCGACCGAGTGCGCCACCACCACCTCATGCCGCGCGCTCTCGAGAAACTTCCTCAGAGCGGCGGTGATGGGCAGCGACGGCTCTGCGACGAGCGCCCGCGCCAACGCCTCAGACCTCGAGCACTTCTTTTTCTTTCTTCGCGACCAGGTCTTCGACCGTCTTCACGCCCGCGTCGGTCTCTTTCTGGACCTTGTCGTTCGCGCGCTTGGACTCGTCTTCCGTGATCGACTTCGCCTTGAGCAGCTCTTTGAGCCTCTCGTTCGCCTCGCGACGCTCGTTGCGGATCGCCACCTTGTGCTCTTCGCCCTTCGACTTCACCTGCTTCGCGATGTCCTTGCGACGCTCTTCGGTGAGCGCGGGAATCGGAACGCGAATGATCTCTCCGTCGTTCATCGGGTTGAGGCCTAAGTTCGCGTCGCGAATGGCCTTCTCGATCTCTTTGATGATTCCCTTGTCCCACGGCTTGACTGTAATCAGCCGAGGCTCGGGAACGCCGAGCGCCGCGCACTGATTGAGCGGCGTGGGAGTGCCGTAGTTGTCGACCCGCACGCTGTCGAGCATCGCTGCGTTGGCGCGGCCGGTGCGAATCTTTGCCAGGTTCTGCTTCAAATCATCGAGCGTCTTGGTGATTGCAACGCCCAGCCCCTTCACAACGTCGTCATGCATTCCCATCTGGCTCTCCCTCTGTAGGTTCGATCTTCGCCCGACTACGCAAAAACCGTCTCGCCCATTCCAACGATCGTCCCGAAGTCTTGCGGGTGGCTGACTGCGCGCGCGATGTTCCCGGGCTTGGTCATGTCGAAGACGATGATCGGCATCTTGTTATCCATGCACATCGCGATCGCCGTTGCGTCCATCACCTGCAGGTTCTTGTCGAGCGTCTCGCGGTAGCTGACGGTGCGGTACCTGCGCGCGCCCGCGTTCGTCTTCGGATCCGAATCGTAGACGCCGTCGACCTTGGTGCCCTTGAGAATCACCTCGGCGTTGATTTCCATCGCCCGAAGCGACGCCGCAGTGTCGGTGGTGAAGTACGGATTACCGGTACCCGCGGCGAAGATCACCACCCTGCCCTTTTCCAGGTGACGCACCGCCCGCCGGCGAATGTACGGCTCGCTGATTTGTTCCATCTTGATCGCCGACATCACCCGGGTATTCACCCCTTGGCGCTCGAACGCATCTTGCAGCGCCATCGAGTTGATGCAGGTAGCGAGCATGCCCATGTAGTCGGCGCTCGCGCGGTCCATTCCTTCGGTCGCGCCTTTCACGCCGCGAAAAATGTTGCCGCCGCCGATCACGATCGAAAGCTGTACGCCCGATTGGACGATGTCCTTCACTTCGGTAGCGATCCGCACCAACGTCTCGGTGTTGATGCCATACGAATCCTTTCCCATCAGCGCCTCACCTGAGAGCTTGAGAAGGATTTTCTTATAACCACCCGTCGTCGCACCGATTGCTGCCATGGGCCGAAGCTTCTAGCGAAGCTTTCGGGTAACGGCTACCGCTGCGTCACTTGCCCGAACCGTTCTTTTGAATTCTTTTCGTTTGCTCACCAGGCTGAAATTCCTCGCTCCGGTTTTGCGAATGTTGCCGACTGGGTGGGCACCCCACCTCGAACAAGACAAAGCGCGGGCCCTCGACTCAAAGGTCCGCGCTCGGTCTGCCAACCGTCCTCGCGACTTAAGCCTGCGCGATCGTCTTGGCGACTTCTGCAGCCAGGTCTTCTTTCTTCTTCTCGATGCCTTCGCCGACTTCGAACCGGGCGAAACGCGTGGCGGTGACTTCGCTGCCAGCCGCTTTTGAAACTTCAGCCAGCAAGCCCTTCACCTTCTTCTTGTCGTCTTTGATGCTGACCTGGTCAACCAGGCAGGCGCCTTCGTAGAACTTCTCGAGCTTGCCGGTGAGAATCTTGTCCCAGATGGCTTCCGGCTTCTTCGCCGCTGCAAGCTCAGAGCGATAAATGTCTTTCTCTTTTTCAAGCACATCGCCCGGGACTTCCTCTCGGCGCAGGTACGGAGGCTTCATCGCCGTCGCCTGCATCGCCAGCTCTCGGGCCACGCTGGTCACCGCTTCGTTCTTTGCGGCTGCTTCGGTGACCGCCGAGAGTTCGACGATCGCTCCCTGACGCCCGTTGCTGTGAAGGTAGCTTCCCATTGCCTGGGGGCCAGTGAGCGCGAAGCGAGCAAAGCGCCGCACCGAGATGTTCTCGCCGATTTTCGCGATCGACTCTGCGAGCACGTCTTTGACCTTCTTGCCTTCCTTCCACGTCACTTCGAGCAGCGCGCCGACATCGGTCGGGCTTTCCTTCGCGATCAACTCGGCAATCTCTTTGGTGAGCATGACGAAGTCGGGGTTACGGGCGACGAAGTCGGTCTCGCAGTTGACCTCTGCCAACACGCCTGAACGCCCATCAGCCGAGATCGAAAGTCCAATCAGGCCTTCAGCCGCAATCCGCGCGCCTTTGCTGGCCGCTTTGCTGATGCCCTTCTTCCGCAGCCACTCTTCGGCCTTGGAAAAGTCACCCGCGCTCTCAGAAAGCGCCTTCTTGCAGTCCATCATTCCCGCGCCGGTCTTCTCGCGGAGATCCTTCACCATCGTGGCGCTGATCTCAGCCATGGGTTCACTCGTTTTTTAAGGTTGGAGGAAACGAAAAAAAGTGAGCGGCGCGCGTTCTGCGGGCCGCTCACCCATTGGACGACAGTCTTGAAGCCTATTCGGGCTTCGCTTCAGCCGCAGGCTGCGCCTCTGGCGCGGTCTCGGGGATCATCTCGGGCGTCGGCTCAGCAGCCGGGCCGGCCTTCATTTCGACAACCGGGCCCTTGCCCGGAGGCGCGTCACGGCGGAACGCACGCCGGGGTCGATCGCCTTCGTCGCGGCCACCCGTGGTGCGCTTGCGATCTTCCTGCGCGTCACGCTCAGCAGCGCCTGACGCCTTGTAGCGAGCCGAGCCTTCGATCGCCGCTTCGGCGATCTTCGAAGTGAAGAGCTTAATCGAACGAATGGCGTCGTCGTTGCCTGGGATGACGAAGTCGATTCCGTCGGGATCACAGTTGGTGTCAACCAGCCCGATCACCGGGATGCCGAGGCGAGACGCCTCGTGGACGGCGATCTGTTCCTTCTTCGGGTCGATCACATAGATGCAGCCCGGAAGCCGGGTGAGTTCCTTGACGCCGCCCAGGTTCTTCTCGAGCTTCATCAGTCGGTGCT